>JBFMCT010000015.1 GCA_040754375.1 Actinomycetota bacterium | reverse complement strand
GCGGTGGACCCACCGGGACAACGGTCAATCGATCAAGCAGATCTGGTGGCCGCCACCGCGCAGTTCTCGTGGCCGCCAGCGTTCAGTTCTTTGGCCGTCTCCGTTCAGGATCTCATGGCCGCTGACAGGGCGCCGGTCGCGCGTGTCCGAGCACCTCCGTGCCGCCTCCGCCACGGGCGGTACCGGGCCCCAACGACCGCCCGCCACCAGGCCTCATGGGTACTGTGTGCGATGACCCATGAGCTTGCGGCTCTCGGCGGAGCCAGGTGAAACGGGTCTACATCGATCAGTGCCACTGGATTCGCCTCGAGTCTGCTGCGTACGGGAACTCCACCGATCCGAGATCTGTCGAGGCGCTCGATCTTCTTCGCTACGGCGTTGACAAGGGCCTCGTGTCCGTGCCGATCTCGGCCGCCCACTACATGGAGACCTACCAGCGGCCGAGGTCGCGGCAACGTCTGGCTGCGCTCATGGCTGAGCTGTCTCGCTTCCACGCGATCGCCGGTCCGCCCGACGTCCTTCCCGCCGAGTTGGACACATACCTGCACAAGCGCTACCGCAAGCCGACCGAGCCACGGCCACTTCGTGTCTTCGGACGCGGCGTCGCATTCGCGCTCGGCGCGGACCTCCCTTCGTTTCGGATACGCGATGCCCTGCCCAGGCCGCCCGGCGAGCGCGCCAGGTTCGAACGGGTGGCGGGCGACGTCCTCGAGTTCTGGATGCTCTCTGGCCCACCGGACGACGTGCCGATACCGGGATGGGACGAGAACAGGGGATGTCGTGAGTTTGGCGAGCGTCAGCTCGCACACGAGCAGGCTCTCCGGCAAGCGTTGGTGAAGGAGGGGCCCGCGACGCCCAAGAAGGTTCATGATTTCGTCGCCGCAACCGAGCTCCTGGACATACGGGAGCCTCTCAACGAGGCGCTCGAGTACGCCGGGATCACCAACGCTGACTCTCCGAACCTCGACACGGCCGAGGGTCTGACGGCGCTGCTCCGAGCCCTCCCTAGCCGGGACGTGATCTTCGACTTGCGTCGTCTCCGGCATGCTGACGGGGAGGCCCGTTGGGAAGCGAATGATTTGAACGACCTGGGCGCCCTGAGTGTCGCCCTCCCGTATTGCGACGTCGTCGTGACTGAGAAGCAGTGGCGGCACCTGGCTTGCCAGGCCGGCATTCCTGAACGGTACGGCACAATCGTTTTGGACAACCTGGGCAGCTTGCCGCAGCACTTACTGTGACGGCGAGTGCGGCCTTCGGGCTGCGGTGTCCCATTTGATGCGCGCTGCGAGACAGCCTGTGCGCGTGCCCCTACCTCGGGTGGGTGTGCGAGCCGAGCGGGGTCACAGGAACGAGGTTAGGACTCGAATCGACTCCCTGGCGGACGGGTGAGCGAAGAGCAGGCAGGCTGAGTGCGCCCGTGACAACAGGGTCCTGTCGATGTCGATTGTGGGCATCATCGTTAGCGAGGATCGTTCTCGTCGACGGGTCGGTGCGAGTCACAGGTCTGCTGCGACAGGTGTTCGACGTCTCAGGCGCCACGTCCCCGACTTGATCCGTGCATGGTGGTCGTTGCGATGCCTGCCGACTACAGCCCCACGAAGCCGGCGGTGACCGCTGAGAGCACAGGCTGAGCGATTCCTGGCGTCGTCCACAGCTTCGGCAGCTATCCACCCTTCCCACGACCGACTCTCTGGTGCCAGTAGCCGGGCTTGCGATGATGGTGAGCGACCGCCAGAACTCGGACTCGGTCATCGAGCACCAGGTACCCGACGTAGAAGCGGAAGCGCGAGACGGGCGCTCGCCGGATCTCGAGATTCGCGGGAGTGTCCTCGATGATCGAACCGGTTCGGGGCCACACAGCGAGAAGGCTGAGGATCTCCTCGATCGCTTCCAAGAACTCGCTGCCGAGCCCTGGCCGCTGCTCGTCGAACCAGACGGCGGCGACGTCGAGTTCCTCCTCCGCCTCAGCGGAGAACTCGACCCGGAACGTCACCGAGCGAGCTTGGAACGGATTCGCTCACGAACCTCGGGCCACGGTCGTCCCGGGTCCTCACCGGACAATGCACGCCGTGCACGCCGCTCGAGCTCCGCCGCCCACGCCGCACGGACGTCGTCGGGGTCGTCGTGCTCGTCACGATCGAGACTGGCCAGGAGGTCTGCAGCGAACTCGGCGCGGCGATCGGCGGGAAGGGTCAGCGCATCACGTAGGAGCGAGTCCGGATCGATCGCCATCGCCCAGAAGGGTATCGCTACCCGAGCGAGATCGCCGTTCGGCATGCGTGCGAAGACACCCGTCCCGACGCGCCGGAACTGGCCCCAAGGCCGGGTCGGTGGGACGTGCACTGCCCGGGATGGTGACTCCCGCCCACCTCGGGGACCGGGCGTCCGGTGTTCCTGGCCGACCACCCGGTAGCGGCACATATCGGACGCGAGGTGATGCGGACACGGCGACATCGGCCGGCCCGAACGCGATCTCCCACTGTTCCCACGGCGGGGTCGCTGCCATCGCTGCACGCGCATCGGCCGGTCCGACCGCTGGCCCTTGCGGTCGAGTACCGCGTGGCGGCCCGGTCAGCCGAAGCGGTAGCGGAGCAGCTCGGCGGTAGCCCGGTAGCCGATGCGGCGGTAGCAGCTGTTCGAGGTCGGGTTCCCCAGGTCGGTGTAGAGGATGCAGCGCAGGCCGCGGCTCCGGAGAACCGCCGAGATCCCGGCCACGCACGCCGACCCGTAGCCATGGCGCCGGCGCTCGGGCGGTGTGTACACGGGGCCGATGCGGGCCACCCCCTCTACCGGGACCGTGTGGCCGGCGAACGATGCCGGGCCCTCGTGCTCCCATAGCCATAGGCAGCCAGCGGCCAGGCGCCGGTCCACCACTTCTTCGGGACCGCGGCGCGGGATGCAGTCCCCGACCTCGGCCTCAAAGGCACGGGTCCACGCCACGAGCAGGCGTCGGTCGCCGTCGACCGGTCCAGCCTGTCGGAGGTGGCCCGGGGCCCCCATCGCCGGGACCATCTCTTCAAGCTCGTAGATCCGCTGGCCCTCGACGGGGACGACCGGCTGGTGGCGCAGCTCGGCCCAGGTCCCAGCGAAGCGGGAGGCCGTCGTCGCCTCGCCGTTGATGCCGGGCAGAGCGACGCCGTCCTCGACGATCGCCTCGGCGGCAGCACGCGCCGCGCCGTCCGGCATCGGGGTGAAGGTGGCGAGGAAGTCGAGCGGTGACTGGTACACGACACCGACCACACCGCCCGGGCGGGTGTTCTCGGTCAAACACCAGTACCGGCCCGGCCGGGGGTGAGCGACGTTCGTGTGCAGGAGCGTCAGGACCAGGTTGTGCAGGACAGGCTCCGATCCCAGGAACGGCCCGGCCCGATCGAGAACCTGGGCGGGGTCGGTGAACCGCTCGACCGTCATTGCCATCCCACGATCCTTGCCCGAACGGGTCAGAGCGGCGACTGAGTTTCCCGGTGGGACACGTGTTCGGCTCCTCGCCGGCACGGACGGATGCGGCCCCGGCACTGGCCCAAGCAAGGGCGGTCCTCCCTCAACCGACGGTGCCAGGGGACCGGGCCGATCGTGGCGTCGGGGCCTCCCGGTCGGCTCGCGGGTCGGCTCGCGCCCACCCGGGTCGGAGACGGTCCTCAGCGGAGGTCGGGGGAAGGCCCCCCAGAACACGCCTCCTGATCCGCCCGGCTGGCCCACGATCACCGGGTACGTGTGACATCGGTGCCGACGAGGGCCGCAGGGACCGCGAGGTTGGGTCGTGGCCGGTCGGCCCGAGCCCAAGCTGCGAGATGAGCCTCGCAGAACTCCCGTGGTCCCCGGCCACCGACGGGGCCGTCTCTCACCAGTTCTGGTGGCGAGGATGAGCGGCGGCGAGGATCAGGAGGTAGCGGTGATCACACAGGGCCCGTCGAGGAGTGGGTCTCGGCGCCGCCGGGGTTGGCGGCCGGCAGGGCGACTGCGAGCGCTCTGGGGCGGCACGCGGCTCGTGATGGCCACGACTGTCGCCGTCGGGCTGGTGCTGGCGTTGTGGGGCACGCCGGCTTCAGCACAGGTCGAGGTCACACCGACGGCCGACGGGTTCCCAGGCGGGTCGATGGTCCAGACGATGATCAACTGGGTCGGGCAGTTCGGGCTGTGGGGCTCGGTGGCTTCGCTCCTGATCGGGGCCGGTATCTGGGGCGTCAGCCAGCAGTTCGGCAACGGCTTCCAGGCGGGCAAGGGCAAGATCTTGGCCGCGGCCGGGGCCATCGGCGCTGTCCTGACCGGGCTGGCACCGGTGATCGTCAACACCCTTTACACGGCGGCCCGTACGTGAGGCCACGCACCACCCTGGCCCCCGCTGTGACCGCTGTCCTGGTCCTGGGAGCGACTGGCTGTGGCCGCACCCCCACGCAGCAGTCGCTCCCAGTTCAACGCGACGGCATCGTGGCGTTGCGGGCCCCGGCCGTCGCGGTGCCTGCCGACGTGATGCCGGTCCCCTCGGGCTTCACCCCCGACGCCGACGGGGCGCGGGCGGCGGCTGTCGCCTTCAGCCGGTTCGGCGGGGCCTTGGTGGCCATGGCCGACGCCGACGCCATCGCGGCCCGGCGGGCCATGGCGTCGGACGACGGTCGTCCTCGACATCGACTCGTCGCTGCACCAGGTCCACTCCGCGAACAAGGAGGAGACGGTGGCGACTACAAGGGCGGGTTCGGGTTCCACCCCTGTACTGCTTCGCCGACGCCACCGGCGAGACGCTGGCGGTGCGGCTGCGGCCCGGCAACGCTGGGGCCAACGACATCGCCGACCACGATGCCGTTCTCGACGCGGCCATCGCCCAGCTGCCCGAGGAGATCGCCGTCGGCCACCGGGCGGGCGACGAAGCGTCGCTGGTGCGCCGGACGGTCCAGGTGCGGGTCGACTCGGCCGGCTGCACCGAGTTCGTGTGGCGCTGGGCGGCGTCGTAGGGCAAGACGGACCGGCTTTCAGAGGGAAAGGCGGCGGCGGACCTCCTCGACCACCTCATCGACGACCGTGCCCTCACGCAGGGAACGGATCTCGTCGGCGCGCACCGTGGAGCCGTCATCGAGTTCCAGATAGGGCACCCGCCAGCGGATCAACGGTGCTGAGCTCCCTCTCGTCACGCCGACATCTCGGACCTGTGACCAGCGGACCCGCCGCGTGCGCAGGCCCCTTATCACGATCTCGTCGTCTCGAAGCTCGACGGTCGCGCACCGAGCGGCGCGCACCAGGACCGCCATCATGAGCACCAGCCCGGCGCCGACGTAGAGCCTCGCCCCGAGTTCACTCGCAGCCGCTAGCAGCGAGGCCATGGCAGCGCTCGCCGCCGCGAAGAACGTCACCACCACCAGGCGATACCACCACAAGGTGAACCGCCTTCCACCCACGTCCGACCACCGACGCCTCATTCCCATCATGGGGCGGTCAACACCTATCGTCGGCGAGGCGGCCGCCGAAGAACCCGGCGAGGTCCGGGGTCGCTGCGAGGCCCCTCGCCGGAGCCTGCTGCCACAGGTGTGAGCCCGCCAGGCAAACCTCCATTACGAGGTGTTCGTCTTGCTCGTCGACCTTCTCCTCGACCAGCACCGGGCCCCCAGGAGCATGGCGGCGTCGGCCCCCGGGAGGACGACATCGTCGCTCGTGCCCCGGTCGGCAACCAGGTGCGGGATCCTCGGGTACGGCGGCGGGGCGGGCATGGTCGCTGGGTCTCGTCAGTCTCGGCGTCGCCGGAGGAGCAGGAGGCTCATGACGGCAGGGCTCTCAGTTGGAGGGAACGTGTCGCGGGCCGACCGTGGCTCGCTGCCTACGGCCGTAACGGCGTCACAGGCCGAGCGCCAGCCGGAGCCCCCGGTCGACCTCGGCGAGGTGGTCGCGCGCCAAGCGGCCGGCGCGTTCGTCCAGCAACGACCGGTCGGCAGTGATCACCTGGGAGACGTTGACGACCGAGTGCTTGCTCAAGCCGGCCGTGCCCGACGGCAGCGCGACGTTGCCCGGGGCGGCTGCCAACCGCTGGTTGGACGTGACCGCGACCACGACCACCGTAGCGATGCGGCTCCGGTTGAAGCGGTCCGACGAGACCACGAGTGCCGGCCGGCGGTAGCCGGGCTCCGAACCGCTCGGGTGCCCGAAGTCGAGCCACCAGATGTCACCACGGCTCACCATTCCCACTGGCCGCTGGCGATCAACGCACGGCCGGCGGAACGGCTGGCCTCGCCGTCCTCCGGCTCGGCCAGGGCGTCGAGAGCGGCCGTGACCGGGTCGCCCTCGTGGGCCAGCAGGAACTCCTCGACAGCCCGGGCGTAGAGCTGCGACCGCTTCAGGCCCAGCCGCGACGCAAGCTGGTCGGCGCGCTGGTGGAGCGGGTCGGGTACCGAGACAGCGATCTTCACGACGTAAGTATAACTGGTACTACTTCCAGGGGCGCGGGGGGCGGCTTCGCTGCCTGGGCCTCCGAGGGCGGCGTCGAAGGTCCACACCTTCACGTCGCGCACGGCAGTGGACGCCACGAACCGGAGCGGCGTGCACCGGTCGAGCCCTCGGTAATCGTGATGGTGATCGTCTTCGCCCGAACGCTACCGACGCCCGGTGGACCATCCGGCTGCTCCATGTGCTGGTGGGGGCTCGGAGCGCTGGTGCCATCACCGAACGGGGCACGCGTCAGGCTCAGAAGGTCCCAGCCGAGCGCCTGCGGTTGGAAGCCGACGGCGGCCGAGCACCGCCCCGGCGGCGATCCCGATCAGGGCGGGAAGAAGCCAGACGAGGACGGGTGCCTCGCCGGCGACGAGGTAGACGGCGGCCCACGCCACCTCAGCGGCGGTGAGGCCGCCGATGATGGCACCGGCGATGCGGAACCCACGCGTCGGATGGTGGCGGACCACCACGGCGAGGACGGGCAGCGTCAAGGGGGCAGCGACGATGGCGCCTCCCATCGACACCAGCAGGACGGTGGCCACCACGAAGACGGCGAGCCCGACGATCACCGGCGGGGTGCGAGGAAGAAGGCGAGGCCCGTGGCGGCCAGGACGACGCCGATCAGCAGCCAGGGCCAAGGATCGAACCCGCCGCAGGAGGACATGGCTCCGGTGGCGCCCGGCCCCGCGAGCCCCGAGCCGCTCGAGGGGCACGGGGTCGAGTTCAGGTTGGCCAGGCCGACGAGCAGGAAGAGCGATCCGGCGCCCGGCAGGAAGCCAGCGACGTCGGGCCACACCTGCAGGTGCCGACCGGCCCTAACGAGGGCGACCACCGCGACGGCGAGCACCGCCACCAACAGCCCGACCGACGGCATGGCGATGCCCGCCAGCCCGGACACGGCACCACCGCCAGCCCACGCCGCAAAGCCGCCCCAGCGCCGGGTTCGGGTCTGCATGGCTTCATCATACGTACGTATGATTGACTGATGGGTGACACACGCCAGCGACTCCTTGATGCCGCTCGCCACTGCCTCGGACAGAAGGGCTTGGCGGCCACGACCTCTCGCGACATAGCCGCCGTCGCGGGCGCCAACCTGGCGGCCATCACGTACCACTTCGGGTCGAAGGACGACCTGGTGGCGGCGGCCCTGCTCGACGGGTTGCGGGCGTGGCTGGCACCGACCATCGAGGTGCTGGCTGGCGACGGTGACCCTGCGGCCCGCACGGCGACGGCCATTCAGACGCTCATCAGCACGTTCGAGCACCACCGCTCCGAGGCGCCGGTCTACCTGGAGGCGCTCCTCCTGGCGTCTCGCATGGAGCCGCTGAACCGAGGGCTTCTCGACCTCTGGCACGAGCTCGGCCGCCTCATGGCCGACCAGATCGCGGGCATGCGCGCGGCGGGCGTCCTGCCGTCGTGGATCGAGCCCGAGGCCATGGCCGCGCTGTTCATCGCTGTCGCCAATGGGCTCGTGCTGCAGGTCACAACTGATCCCGCGGGGCCCGAGCTTGATGCCATGGCCGCCCAGTTCGGCGGGTTGCTACTGGCCGCGGGCTGAGGCGTGTGAGGCGCGGGACCGCCGGGCTCACCCGACTTCTGCCAGCACCGGACGACGGGACGCGGCTAGGCGACCCCGGCGCATCAGCATCCGGTGGCGGCGTTGAGGGTGCGGCACGCTTGCGCCATGCGGGCGGGTGACAGGGTCGCTACCCGCCTTCGGAAGCGTTCACGAGCCAGCGTATGGATGTTGTCGAAGTTCACCACGCAATCGTCTGGAAGGGCGTCCTGGGCGGCGGTCAGTTCGAGTTCGGAGACGAGGCCGCGCCGCGTGCGCGTCAAGGCCGCGACGACGACCGAGCCGATCCGTTTAGCCACGGGATCGCGGGTCAGGACGAGGACGGGGCGATCACCGCCGGGGGTGGCGGCAAACCAGATCTCACCCCGTTGCATCGGCCCAGTCGGACCAGTCCTCGGCGGGGCCCCAATCCGCGATCTCTGACAGCGACTGCTCGCCGGCGGCGAGCGGTCGATCGGCCCATGTCTCGGCGTCGTTCTCACTTGCGAGCCGCAGAAGGTGTCGGTGAAGTGCTTCGCGGAGCAACTCGGAACGGTCCACCCCAAGCTGTTCAGCCCAGCGCTGGGCCTCGGCGGCCTCCGCTTCGTCCACTCGGAAGCTGAGCATTGTCATACAGGCAGGATATCCTGTATGACAACCTCGAGGCAGACCCCCGAGAAGGCCAGCGCGAGACCCCGGGCGCCCGTCATCCCCGCCCCCAGGGGGACGCGTGGGGTACCGCAGCTCGCCCCAGTCGGCCCTCAAGGCGCGAACCGGAGCTGGCGGATGGTCGTCCCGGATCTCTATGCGCACTGGCTCCTGCACGTCCTGCAACCCACACGCTGGCACTCGTCAGGCTGGCTCGAGCCGCGCCGCGATCTCCCGGTAACGCGACACCGGGATGAGATGGACACCCTCGAACGCCTCCGACTCGCGGATCTCGTCGATCATCTGACAGGCGAAGTCGACTCCTGCGTTCCGGTCGCGCTCGAGAGCGGCCACGAGCGTGGCCGGCACGGCAAGCTCGGGGATGTCCGCGGAGAGCTTCCGGGCCATCATCGCCGAGGCGGGCGCCATGACACCCGCGAACACGGGACCGTCGAAGTCGATCGTTGACCGCCAGTTCACCAGCTCCTCGACGGAGAAGCTCACCTGTACGAACAGGAAGTCAGCCTCCCGCTTCCAGGAAGGCAGTGGCACCAGTCGCGAGGTGACACCAAGTCGGAACGGCCTCGTAGCCGGCCCCCCGTCCCCCGTGAACCGCCGTGCCTCGTCGAGCATGGAGCGCACCGAGAGGTCGTCGGAGCGTCTGCCGCTCTCGGGGCGATCCCCATAGACGAAGAGGAACTCGTCCACGCCGTAGGCCGCCGCGGTGAGCAGGTCCCGCCGAAACCCCAACACGTTGCGGTCTCGTGCATTGAGGCACGCGATCGCTCGGCCCCCCATCAACGCAACCTCGTGAGCAACAGCGATGCTCGACACTGTCGCCCGCCCGATGTGGTTGTCCGGGATCAAGAACGCCGTCGCGATCCGGCTCATGACGCCGATCTGATGGCGAACATGCATCAGGTCTGGGCGAGTGGCCGGCTCAACCTCGCAGACGACCCGCAACCGGTCCCTCGACATGACGACCACAGTAAGCCTCGCGCCCCAGGGTGTGTCTGCCGCTGAGACGCCGCTTCGGGACCCGCGGGGGACCGTCGAAGGCCAAGTCGGCCATGGAGCCACCGGCTACTTCGGGCCCGGCCTCTATCGTGTGGTCCTCTCGGGGCCCGCCGAAGGGAACAATGGACAACACCATCATCCTCGTCCGAGCCCTTCGGAGCTCGATGGTCGAGAACCGGGGCGGCCGGGGTGAAACGGCGGGCGGGCCCGGGGGTTTGTGCGGGTTGTGATCACCCAAACGCGCACCCCGGCCCAGCACAGCGCCTACGAGCGGTTCGTGCGGGACGAGGCCGCCCACCTGCAACGGGTCCTCGTCGCCCACTACGGGCCCGAGGTGGGCGTCGAGGTGACGGCCGACGCCCTCGCCTGGGCGTGGGAGAACTGGGACGACCTCGAGCCCATTGGGAACCGGATCGGCTACCTCTACCGCGTCGCGCAGTCCCACGCCCGCCGTCATTGGCGGTGGAGGCGGGCGCGGGCCTTCCCACCCGACGACGCGCCTGAGCACCCCGACCCTGAGCCCGGCCTCGGTGCCGCACTGGCCCGCCTCCCGAGAGCGCACTGCGTCGCCGTGCTGCTGGTCCACGCCCACGGATGGAGCTACGCCGAGGTGGCCGCCGTGTGCGGCGTACCGGTGTCGACCGTCCGCAACCACGTCCACCGGGGCCTCAAGAAGCTCCGCCGCAACCTGGGAGCCGTCGATGGCTGAGCTCACCGATCTGCAAACCCGCCTCGCTCGCTACGGAGATGTTCTCGACGAGGCCGCCCAGCGCGCCCGCTACGGCAGCGAGGACCTCGCGGTGGCGAGGCACGAGCCCGCGCCCGCGCCGTGGTGGCGGGCCGTAGCGGTGGGGGCCACCGCCTTGGCCGTTACGGCCGTGGCCGTCGTCCTCGTAGCCCGCGGCCCGGCCGTGGACGTGCCCGCAGCGACCTCCCCGGCCCCGGCCGCTCGGTTCTTGATGGACGGCTGGCAGGTGTCGGCCACCCACCAGGAGAGCGGGGCGGTCGAGGCCCGGCCGGGGGACCACGGGCTCTCCTTTGTGCAGGTGTGGCGTGACCCCCGAGCCGGCTTCGACGGGCCCCAGGTGGCGCTGTTCGACATGACCGGCGAGGACGTGTGGAACGTCCCCCCGGACGCCACCACCGAGGTCGTGAACGGTAAGCCCGCGGCTGTCTATGGCTCCGGCGCCCTCCAGCAGACCGTGGTCTGGGCCCCCACCCCGGGCCGCACGCTCGTCCTGCGCGGCACCCGGGTGCCGGCCGAGGGGCTAATCGAGATCGTGCGCCACCTACGGCCGGCCGTGAGCGGCCCGGGATGGGACGCAACGGCGATGCCGACCGGTCTCGAACTGGCCGTGGCCCGGGCCGCGGCCCGCCCTGAGCGCTACGAATCGAGCGAGACCACGTTCGTGCGGGGTTTGGCCGAGGTGGACCTGCGGGTCAATGCCGGTGACGAGGTCGCCTTCGAACGGCTGGTCGACGACCGGGTGAACAGCGCGGCCGAGCTGTGGCAGGCGACCGTACTCGGCCAGGTCGCGGCCGTGGTCCACTACGAGGCGAGCAACGAGTTCGCGGCCATGTGGCTGTCGGACGGCGCCTTGTTCGAAATGCGGGGAGCAGCAACGAGCCGGGAGGCGTTCCTCGAGGCGCTCGCCAGCCTCCGGCCCGTGCCCGAGGACGAATGGCCAGCCGCCCTACCTGATCGGTCGGTGACCCCAGCCCAACGCAGCGCCGAGGTCGACCGGATGCTGGCCGGCGTCACCCTGCCGCCGGGCTTCGACTCCTCTCGCCTCCGGGCCGGGGGCACCACCACGGACCGCTACCAGCTCGGGGCCCAGGTGGCCGGGGCGGTGGCGTGCGCGTGGACCGAGCGGTGGGTCACGGCTCGCGCCGCCGGCGACGACGAAGGAGCGGCGGCCGCGGTCGCCGCCATGAGCGGGTCCCGCCAGTGGCCGGTGCTGGTCGATATGGCCGACGAGGGAGCCTTCCCCCAGGTCGTGTGGCAACTGGCCGACGCCATGGCGGGCGACGGGATGGTCCCGGCCGGCCGGCCCATGACCGTCGAAGAAACCGCCCCCCACGCCCTCGGCTGCCCCCGCTGAGGGTGGCTTGCCGGCCCCTGGCCGCGCTGGTACGCCGGCCGGCTGGCGCCCGGGACGAGGCCCTCGTCGATCATGATGTTGGTCAAGCCTTGGCTCATTACGTGTGCCCAACGGGCTTGGAGCAACCCCACCATTAGGGCTGCGCCCCCTGGCACCCTTGGGAGATGGGAACACGGACGAGGCGGGTGGCCTGGCTGGCTGCGGTTGCGGCCGCCTTGGCCGCGGTGGCTGCCGCCCTGGTGCTGGGCGGGGACCGCGGGGGCGGCGGGCCGTCGGCGGTGGCCGGCGGGGTGGACCGCACCCGCTTCGGCGAGGTCATACCGGCCAATGCCCCGGGCCAGACCATGTACATGGAGCGGGTGACCATCGGGCCGGGCGCCCGGCTACCCGAGCACTTCCACCAGGGAACGCAGATCGCCAGGATCGTGTCCGGCGAGCTCACCTTGAACGTCGTCTCCGGTACGGCCTCGGTCCGGCGGGGGGACGGCGGGGGGGGCGAGGAGGTCACAGGCCCAGCCGTCGTCACCCTCGGTCCCGGCGACGTGGTCGTCGAGACCCAGGGCCTGGTCCACTTCGGGGCCAACGAAAGCGACCGCCCCGTCGTTGTCGACCTGGCCGCCCTCCTGGCCACGGGGGCGCCGCTGGCCACGACCACCGGCACCGGGCTACAAGGCATGGACGTCCGCCTCACCGCCGAGCTTGTCTCGTCGGACCGGTCGCTGTTCTCGGCCGGGCCGGCGGGCACGGTCGTCTACGGCTGGAACCGGCTGCGGGGCACGGCCACCCTCGACGGCCAGCCGGTCGGGGTGGACATGCTCGGAGCCGTGAACTACACGGCCGGCAGCGGTCCCTTCTCGGGGTTCGTCACGTTCTCGTTCGCCGACGGCTCGACGATCGGGGTCGCCATGAACGGCGCCGCCCAGCCCGCGCCCGGCACGGCCGACGCCACGTTCGCCGCCACCCTCGGGGTGGTGGGCGGCACAGGGCGCTACGTCGACGCGATGGGGACGGGGACGTTCGTCGGGACCAGGACAGAGGCCCTGGGCACGACCGTGGCGGCCACGTTCGACCTCACCCTCACCGGAGCCCGGTAACGGGAGGTGTGGCGGGGGGCTCCGCGGCGCTCGCCGTCCATGGGCCGGGGCCCCGTCCCGTTCGCCTCGACCCGGGTTCCTGCGCCGGTTCGGCGCGGCCCGCCGAACCGGTGTTGCAGAACGCGCCGGAGCTGGCGGTTTCGTACACCGGTTGGGGGGTGGGTACCGTCGGCGGGGTGGCGGACCACTACGAGGTACTCGGGATCGCGGCCGACGCGTCCGGCGAGCAGATCAGGCACGCCTACCGGCGGCTGGTGAAGGCCGCCCACCCCGACCGGTCGGGCGACACCGAGCGGTTCCACCGGATAACCGAGGCCTACAAGGCCCTGTCCGACCCCGACCAGCGGGCGGCCTACGACGCCCGCCAGCGGCCGGCGGCCACCGCCGTCGGTGCCCCCGCCCGGCCCGGCCGGCCCGATCAGGCCCCGCCGGTGCCGGCCCCGCTGCCCCGTCTGACGCGCCCGCCTCGGTGGGGGCGTTGGGTGGCCGTCCTCGTCGTGGTCGTGATCGGAGGGGCGGTGTGGCGGGGAGCGGTGACCGCCCCGCCAGCGCTGGGCGACGACTGTCTGGTGGGCGCCTGGCGGGGGGAGGCGTTCGAGGTCCCCTTCCGGGGCACGCTGATGGGGCGGGAGGTCACAGCGCCGATCAGAGGCGGAGCCGGGGCCACGCTGGCCGTGTCGGCCGACGGCCGGGCGCGGTCGGACTACACCGGGTCGTCCCCGCTGGTCGGGTCCCAGGCCGGCCTGCGCATCGAAGCGGTGTTCACGGGCACGGTCGACGAGCGGTGGCGGGCCCAGGGCAGCCGGCTCGAACAGGCCGCCATCGGGCCATCGGACCTCGAGCTACGGGCGACCATTGACGGCCGCCCGCCCGACCGCCCCGTGGCCGTCGACGTGGTCAGCGGCGAGTACTCCTACACGTGCACGGCCACCGCCCTCGAGCTCGGCCCGTACCGCTACACCCGGTTCTAGGGCGGGCCGCCCTCGGTTGTGGCCGCCTCTGGGCCCGCTCCCGGCGCGTCCGCCCGACCAGAACGGGCTGGGGGTAGGTAGGTGACCGTCGTCCGGCCCGTAGCGGGGTGGACGGCGACCTCGGCGTCCACGCCGTACACCCGCTCCACCAGTTCGGGGGTGAGAAGGTCCGGGGGCGAGCCGGCGGCTGCCACCCGGCCCCCGTCGAGCATGACGAGCTCGTCGCAGTAGGCCGCCGCCAGGTTCAGGTCGTGCAGGGCGGCCACCACGGTCACCCCGAGCCTCCCGACGATGCCCAGGACCTCGAGCTGGAACCGGATGTCGAGGTGGTTGGTGGGTTCGTCGAGCACTAGCACCCTGGGCCTCTGGGCCAGGCAGCGGGCCAGGAGGACCCGCTGCTTCTCGCCCCCCGACAGGGTCGTGAACTCACGATCGGCGAGGTCGGTGGCCGACACGTCCTCGAGGGCCTCGGCCACGATGGCGTCGTCGGCCCGGTCGAGCCGCTCGGTCAGCCGCTTGTGCGGCGCCCGGCCCATCTGCACGATCTCCCACACCGAGTACCCAGCCTCGGCCGTGGTTTCCTGAAGGACGGCGGCCATCGAGCGGGCCACCACCCGCCCGGGGGTGGCCCACACGTCGGCGCCGTCGAGGCTGACCCGTCCCGAGGTAGGCCGCTGGGCCCGGTACATGCAGCGCAGCAACGACGTCTTCCCGCTCCCGTTGGGCCCGAGCAGGCCCACGAAGCGCCCGGGCGCGACCGTAAAGCACACGTCGGCCAGGACGGCCCGGCCTCCTACGGTCCAGCCCACCCCCTCGACGTCGACTCTCAACCCTTCGCCTCCCGCCGAGCCAGCAACCACAGGAAGACCGGGGCGCCGATGGCGGCGGTGACCACGCCGATGGGCAGCTCCGCAGGACGGATGATCATGCGAGCACCTACGTCCACCCAGACGAGGAAGATGGCCCCCAATAGCCCGGCCACCGGGACCAGCCGGCGGTGGTCGGGCCCGACCAGCAACCGGCCGACGTGGGGCAGCACAAGGGCCACGAACCCGATGGCTCCACTGACAGCCACCACCGAGCCGACGAGCAGGGCGACGAGAACCACGAGCGTGTGCCGGAAGCGGTCGACCTCCACGCCCAAGGTGGTGGCCGTCTCGTCGCCCAGCGACAGGCAGTTCAGGGTGCGGGCGTGCACGACCAGGTAGACGGACACGACTACGAGAGCAGCCGTGGGGGCCACCAGCCACCGGTAGCGGGCACCCGCCACCCCGCCCAACAGCCAGAACAGGGCACTGCGCAACTGGGCGTTGTCGGGGGTGCTGATCACCACGTAGTTGGTGGCCGCGTTGAGGAGGGCGGCCACTGCCACTCCGACGAGGATCATGCGCAGGGGAGACAGCCGCCCGCCCCGTCGGGCCAGCGTGAAGACGGCCAGGAACGTCAGCAGGGCGCCCACGAAGGCGGCCAGAGGGATCGACGTCGTGCCGAAGCTGCTCCCCAGAGCGATGACGCCAATGGCTCCGAAGGCGGCTCCGGCCGAGATCCCGAGGATGTAGGGATCGGCTAGCGGGTTGCGGACCAGAGCCTGGACCGACACTCCGGACACGGCCAATCCCGCACCCACGACCGCGGCCAGCAGTACCCGCGGGAACCGGATCTGGGTGACGATCACCCGGCGCGAGCCCTCGGCGCCGTCACCGAGGAACTCATCGACCAGCGTCCCCCACACCTCCAAGAAGGGGATGGCGACCGGCCCGATGCCGACCGCCATCACCATCGATGCGACCAGCGCGGCCCCGAGCCCACCGAGGACGGGAGCAAGAGGCGCCCGCCGGTGAGACGGCCGGGCCCCGACCGTCAGTGCCACAGGGGCCCGGCCACCCACGGGAGGCCGGGCCACCCGCTATCAGCCACCGGCCAAACCCTTGGCAATGGTCACCAGCGCCTGCCCGTTACGGGGACCGGGCTGCACGTCGTTCACCCCCACGCTTACGATCCGGCGGTTGGCCACGGCCTTCACGCCCGCGACGGGCTCGTAGCCATATAGGAACTCCTCGGCCGTGGTCAACGGGAACGAACCGGTGGTGACGACCAGGATCACGTCGGGGTTGCGCTCCACGGCGGTCTCCCAGTCGAAGCGGCCGAAGCTGGAGATCTCGGGGAAGATGTTCTGGCCGCCAGCCCGGGCCACCAGATCGGCTGCCAGCGTAGACGCACCGTGCGTGCTCGGCTGCTCTCTTCCGGCTGCGTAGATGAGCACCTTGGGACTGCCCGGGGCCGGGCGTGCGGTGGCCGCCTCGGACTTCAGCTTCGCGACGAGGTTGGCCGCCTGCGCCGGGACGTTGAAGACCCGGCCCAGGTTCTCGATGTCGGCGTAGGTGTCGTCGAGGGTGGCCCGGCCGTCGCCACACTTGCCCTGCACGAGGTAGCTGCTCACGCCGGCCGCCTTGAGCTCGCCCCGGTCGCCGATGGCCGTGGCCGCGAAGTCCTCCGAGTAACCCGACACCACGTAGTCGGGGTTGACCGAGAGCACCGCCTCCTTGCTGGGCGGGGGGAACGTCCGCTCGGTGATGATGTTGACCCCGGCCATCTTCGGTTGAAGGTCGGGGGACAGCACCCCGACGGCACCGACCACGCCGGCCAGCTTGCTCTCCAGGCCGAGGGCCAGCATGAGCTCTGTGCCCGGGACGCTAGGCGTCACGACCCGCTCCGGCGCCTCGGTGAAGGTGTAGTCGACCCCGCAGTTGCGCACGGTCACCGGGTAGGGATCGGGTCGGGCCGCCGTGGTCGACGCCGTCGTGACGGGCGCCTGGGCTGATGCCCTCTCGCCCTCGTCCGAACCCCCGCATGCCGAAGCGACCAGAGCGATCGGGAGGAGGGCCGTCGCCCACTTCTGCCTACGCCTTCTTCTATCCGCTGACCACACGGTCGCTCCTTTGCCGATACAGGTTTGGTTCTCGGAACTGTTCTCGTTGACCCTAGCGGGGCGGGGCCTCGTTGACAATGAGAATCGTTCCTGGAACACTCAGGGGGTCGGCGGCCCTCGGACCCCCGGAAGGAGGTGAACGAATGAAGATCACCAAGAGCATCAAGGCCCAGAAGGCCTCGGTCTGCTCCAGCAACCACGCCCTCACCGTGCGCTCGAGCGCTCTCACCTGGCGGTAGGGCAGACCCGTGATCCCCCCGGGGCCGTCAGCCGGCACGGCCCCGGGGCCACCGGAAAGGAGGACCCTTGGACTGGACGGCCTACGACACGTCATTGCGCTACCGGGAGGGCACCGCGGTCGTCCCCACCTCGGCCGGATGGCTCGTACACCTGCCCGACGAACAGTTCCTGCGGATCGAGGCCGAGGAGGCCTCGCGCTCGGTGGTGGACGACCTTCTGGGCGGGCGCACGAACCCGGCAGCCGCCATGGCGGCCGCGCCCGGGGCCGGGACAGCAGATCTGCTTGACGTCCTCCTGGCCGAAGGGGCCCTGGCTGGCCCCGAGCCCACGGCCCCGGGGTGGGTGGTGATCGTCGGAGGAGGCCTGACGAGCGAGCTCGTCGACGGCTTGCTGTCGCGCTCTGGCGTGAGGGTCGAACTGGCCGCTGACCTGGACGGCCTTGACCAGGCCGGGCCGCCCACGAAAGCCACGCCCGACGCGGTCGTGGCCGTGGCCCGCTGGCTACCTGACAGGCGGTGGCGGGCCTTGGACGGGTGGGCAGCCAAAGTGGGCGTTCCCTGGCACCGCGCCCACGGCGAGGGCCGGTCCTGGTACGTCGGGCCCTTTACGGTCCCCGGGGAGAGCCCGTCCTACGAGGACCTAAGGCTACGGAGGCTGGCTGCCTGTCCCTGGCCCGCGGACCTGCTGGAGCTGTGGGCCTGGCTCGACGGCGGGGGAACGGCCGCTGGCTGCGAGCAGCCCGGTCCCGGGGAGGCCGTGGCCGCGGCGCTGTTGGCCGCCGACGTGCTGGCCCACCTGCGAGGCGAACCCGTACCCGGCTCCCACGTGCAGGTCGGCGTGGACGCCGTGACCGGCATCGTCCGCCGCCACCCGGTCCTCCCCGTTCCTCGGGACCTCCTCGTGGACCAGCCGTGATCGACGACGAGCCCGGCGTCGAGTTGCCGCACAGCGCCGGCCCGTTCCCGACCTTGCTGGTCTGCGCCCCCCGTTGGCGGGCACCCATCGCCGGGGCGTCCCAGGCCTGGCTCGACGCCGGCTTCGCGGTGGTGACCGATCACCACGGGCCCTGCGGGCTCGACGGAGGCCTGAGCGGCAGTGACTCGCAAGGGTGGGACGTGCTGGCCTGGGTGGTGGACCAGCCGTGGTGTGACAGGCGAGTGGTGTGTGCCGGGACGGCCTACGACGCGGAGCCGGCCTGGTGGGCGGCAGCCAGTGGCCACCCGTCGGTGGCGGCCGTGGTGGTACGCCAGCCCTGGGTCTGTCCCGGAACGGCCGGGCCGTTCCGCCTCGAGGACGAGCTGTTGTGGCTGGCGGACCACGCCCACCCTGAGAGCCGGGCGGGCTCGCTCAGCTCGCTCCACGAGACCCTGAGAGGCCTGCTCCTGGCCGGGCCGCTGGCCGGCCTCGCCGATCGCTGGCCCGGGCCGCTGGCCGGCTGGCCCCTCGGCCCGCCGGCGCGCCCGTGCCGGCCGCGCCAGAGCAACGGGCCGGGCGCTGAGCGGGGTGGGGGCCTAGAGGCCGCGATCGCGGCCGTGGCCGCCGCCGGGGTCCCCAGCCTCCATCTGGCCTCGTGGTTCTGCCCGTCGGCGGTGGCCAGCCTGGCTCAGGCCGAGGTCTCGGGGCCGTCCGCCACGGTGATCGCCGGCCCCTGGGTCAGCGGGCTGACCCACCGCCTCGCCCCCCATTGCGTCCTGGCGATCGAACCCGCCCAGGTGCCGTGCCCAGAAGCCCTGGCCGCCTCGTGGGCGGCCGAGCTACTGGCCGGCGCAGACCCCCGTTCCCGGGGCCGAGCCCCTGGTCAGGCGGCGGCCGCACGCCCGACGCCCAGCCAGCAGGCCACCGGGAGGAGTTTCCTACTCGGCAGCCACCGCTGGGTGAGCCTCGACCCCCGGGGCGCCACGGTCTCCCGCCAGCTGACCGCGTGGGCGGGCGGGGCCCGTGGTCGCCTACGGGCACCGGGCGTACCCGGGCAGGCGTCGCCGCCGACCGTCCTGGTCCACGACCCCGGCGACCCGTTCCCGTCGAGCCGCCACAGTGACGACCACCGGCTGCCGGTGGCCCGGGCCGATGTCGTCTCCTGGTTCTCGGCATCCCTGGCTGGGCCCCTCGGGTGGTTCGGCCGGGCCCAGTGCCGAATGGAGGTGTGCGCCCCGACACACGGCTGCGACGTGGTCGTAACCCTGCTGCACGAGCGGGCCGGAGGTGAGCGCACCCGCCTGCTCGACTCGGCCGTCGAGGTCGCCGCTGGGCGGACGAAGGTCGTGGTCACCTTCCCGCCGGCCGCCGTCGAGATCCCCGCCGGTCACCGGATCGGCGTGGAAGTGACGACCTCTCGGTTCCCGCGCTTCGCCCGGGCCATCCCTGGGGCCGACCGGTGGCAAGCGGCGTCGGGACCGACCGTCGAGATCACCGTGGCCCCCGCGGCGGGCGGCCTGCTGTGGCTGCCGGAGGTGACCTGGCCGTCCGACGCCGCGGCCCCCGCCCGGCCCAGCGGGGAGGAACTGGGCGCGGGCAGCAACCTGGCCACCCTCGTCGACGAGCGCACGGGCGTCGTCACGGCCGTGGAGCCGGTTGCGACCGCCCCCGGGGCACCCCCCTGGGCTCACCTGTACGCCGGGGCGGTGGCCGACATCGGCGCCCACCTCCCGTGGCCCGCCGACAGGGTGACGACCGGCATGGCAGTGGCCGACCGCCAGCGGGCATGGTCGTCGGCCGTGGGCGAGGCCGTCGAGCGCTACTGCGGCAACTTCGTCCCGGCGGGGCTGCGCCGGGCGAGCTTCGACGAACTGGCGCGCGAGGGAAGAGCGGCCGTCGACCCCCGCACCCTGGCCCTCTACTCGCCGTCCCAGCACGCGGCCCCGGGTTTCCCGTTCGAGCCCTTCACCACCGGTCTGAGGGTGCGCTGGGCCGAGGGCTACACCCTCGACGACGGCCTTCCCGTACTCGTCCCGGCGTCACTCGCGTACGTGAACTACCACCACCTGGCCGGCGAGGGTGAGCCGCTCACGAACTACGTCAACCTGGCCGGCATCGCTGCCGGCCCCGACCTGCAGGCGGCCGAGACGGCGGCCATGGAAGAGCTCATGGAGCGTGACGCCACCATGATCTGGTGGCACAACGCCCTGGCCGCCCGGCCAGTCGAGGTGGACGACCTCCGCCTGGCGCCCTGGCTACGCCCGTGCCCCGAACTGGGCCCGGGCTGGGCCCAGGCCGCCGGGGTGGAGAGCCCGTGGCGGTACCGGCTGGTCGCCATCCCCACCACGCTCGACGTCGCCGTGATCGGGGCCCTCGTACACGACCCGGAGGCGGGGATCGTCGGCCTCGGCGTGGCGGCCCGGCCCGACCCGGTGGCCGCCGTCCACAAGGCCATCGTGGAGGCTGTCAGCCTGCACTTCTACGCGTGCGGGCTGGACGACCCGGCCGGCGCCATCTGGGAACTGTCGGAGTCCGGCCTGTTCGACGGCTCGGTCCTCAAACCGCACCGCGCCGACCGCCGGTACCGCGACGACTACCGCTCCGATTGGCGCGACGTGCTCGACCTGGCCTGCCACAGCCAACTCTGGCTCGACCCCCGCATGGAGCCGGCTCTGGCCCCCATCGTGGGTGAGGCGCCGCCGGTCACCCTCGACCGTCTCCCCAAGGTGACAGGTGACGTCAGGGCCGGCTACATCCGGAGGTTGCTGGCCCAAGGGCTGCGGCCTTGCGCAGTCGACATGACGACGCCGGACGTGGCCGCGACCGGAGCTCGGGTCGTCAGGGTGGTGGCTCCCGGGGCGTACTCCAACCCACCGGCCGCCTTCGCGTTCCTCGGTGGGCGCCGCCTCTACACCGACCCCGTCGTCCTCGGTCTGAGGGAGGTCGCGGCTGAGGAGGAGGAACTGGTGCTCGCCCCACTTCCCCACACATGACCCACGCCTCCCGCATTCTCGACGAGCGCACCGGCCTCGTCGGTGAGCTGGCGACGGTGGCCGTGGCCGGCGGCCCGGCGGCGCGTACCGCCGCCCTGTGCGACACGGCGGCGTTCGCCCTGTGCTCGGGCGGGCCCTTGACGGCCGGCGCGTCGTGGTACGACAGCGATGCGGCCGTCAGAGCGGCCCTGGGCGAGGCCACCGAGCGCTACTGCGGCCACCTCGTTCCCCGGTCGCGGCTGCGGTGGGGCAGCTACCGGGAGTGGGCCCGGGACGGGACCGATGCCGTCGACCCGGCCACCTTGGCCCTGTACCGCCCCGAACAGCTCGCCCGAGCCCAGTTCCCCTTCGCCGGCATCTCCTCCAACGAGCACATCGCGTGGACCGAGGCCACCGACAGCCAGGGCGGCACGGTCCTCGTGCCCGCCAGCCTGGTCTGGCTGGCCCCCGGCCCCCATAGCGCCACGCCCGACGGGCGCCAGCTCCACCTCCCGGTCAACGCCGGCATCGCGGCCGGGCCCAGCCTGGCTGCAGCCGCCGAAGGGGCGCTGGTGGAGGTCGTAGAGCGCCATTGCCTGGCCCAGGCCTGGCACGGCGGCCGGGCCTTTCCGCTCGTAGAGCGGGTCCCCGGGTACGAACTGCGGGAGGTCCCGTGCGATCTCGGGCTGGCTGTCGCCCTGGCCGCCGTGACCTCCGACGACGGCCTGACGGCCTACGGCTGCGGGGCCGGCCCGCGCTGGGAACAGGCCGCGGCCAAGGCCCGGGCCGAGGCTACCTTCATGGTCACGACGGCGCGCCTCGTCGCCAACGGCTTGGACACCTGGGAACGGCCTCGGGGACCACTGGCCCCGCACCGGGCCGACGGTCGCTACGCCCGCTCCTACCGCCCGGACCTGGCCGATGCCACCGACATCACCTGCCACCTCCAGCTGCTGGCCGACCCGTCGGTGGCCACCCGGGTGGCCGGACGCCTGGCCTCAGGGCATGGTCCGCGGTCTTGGTCCCACCCGCCGAGGGCCGAGATGGGCGACCTGCACGCGGCCCTCGATGCCGCCGGGCTCCGGCCCCTGACCGTCGATCTGACGACACCTGACGTGGCCTCATGTGGCCTGGCCGTGGCCCGGGCCGTCGTGCCCGGCCTGCGGGCGACGGGCCCGGCCGCCTTCCCCTACCTGGGCGACGGCCTTGCCCCCCTGCCGGGACAGCCCTGCCGCCTCCCGGTGCCCCATGTCTGACAGCGCGGCCGGGCCGCGAACAGGGCGGGCCCCGCGGCCCGCCCGGCGCGCTCGTTTGCACCCGGGCCGGGGGAGCGGTCGGCGGAACGGGCTCCGGTCAGCTCCCGGGACCGCCCCCGGCGGGGGGCTGGCACACAGACCTGGTCCGCCTCGACCTCCGGGCCCCGCTTGCTTGCCCCGGGCGCGTGCAGTTCTCGGGAGCGAGCGACGCACTCTCAGCGCGCCCGCCGGTCGGGCTGCCGGCGCGCCGGCCGCCGCGCCGTGACCGCCCGACGCGCCCTCCTGGCCCGTCCCGGGGACCGGTCGGGACCACACCGCGCCCTGTGGGCGCTGACCTACCCGCTGATCGTGGGGAACCTGGCAGCCGTCGCCCTCAGCGTGACCGACGGGGCCGTCCTCGGCCGGTTCTCGACCGACGCCCTTGCCGCCGTCGGGCTGGCCGCCCCCGTGATGCTGGTGGCGACCATACTGGCCACGGGGTGGGCCACGGCCGTCCAGGTCATGACCGCCCGCCGCCACGGGGCCGGCGAAGCGGCCGCCACCGAGCGCGCCCTCGATATCGGAGCGGCCGTGGGCCTGGCTGTCGGGGCGGTCGTCGGGGCGGCCCTGGCCGCCATCGCCTCACCCCTGATGAACGCCCTGGCCGGCGACACCGACCTGGCCCCGGCCGCCGCGAGCTACCTGCGCGTGGTGGCCGTGGCCCTGCCCCTGCTGGGGGCCATGACCGCCCTCCGTTCCGCCTTGGCCGGCATGGGCCTGACCAAGGTCACGATGCGGGCTGCCATCGGGGTCAACCTGGTCAACATCCCGGTCACCATGGTCCTCGTCCTGGGCCTCGGGCTCGGTGTGGTGGGGGCGGCGGTCGGGACGGTGTCGGCCGTGGCCTGCGGCTTCACCGCCCTCGCCTGGTACGGCTGGCGCCGGTTGCCGGCGTCGGGGCACTGGCGCCGTCCTCGGCCCCAGGGGTGGACCACCGAGGTGGCCAGGATGTGGAGGATCGGTTGGCCGGAGACGGCGATGCTCTCTGCCGGCTATCTGACGTCTGTCCTGCTGGCGGCCATCGTGGCCCGGTTGGGCGTGGTCGACCTGGCCGCGTGGTCGATCCTGGGCCGGGCCCTGCCCGTGCTGTGGACTGTCATCTACGCCTGCAGCAGCGGGATAGCCATCATGGTGGGCCAGCGCCTGGGAGCCGGGGATCCCGAGGGCGTCGGCTCGGCCCTGCGGTCCGGGTGGGTCGTGACCGGGTGGCTGGCGGCCGCCATCGTTGCCCCCGTCGTGGCCGTACCCGACCTGGTGTTCGGGGTCTTCACCGACGACGGGGCCGTAGCCGGCCAGGCCGTGGCCGCCCGCCTCTACCTCTTCGGCCAGGCCCCGCTCATGGTCGCCACCATGGTGTACTCGGGAGCCCTGCGAGCCGGGGGTGACACCCGCTCGATCATGGTGGCCTCGACCGTCGCCAACTACCTGTGCGCCCTACCGCTGTCCTGGGCGCTGGCCATCCCCTTGGGCCTGGGACTGCCCGGTGTCTTCGGCGGCCAGCTCGGCTACTGGGTCCTGCGGCTGGCCATCACCCACCGGAGCTTTGCCCGAGGCCGCTGGCGCACGGCCTCGCTCTGACCGCAAACTACGGTCATGGCGTGATCCGCGAGCACGTCAAGCATGCCGGCGTGGGGTTCCTGATGGGGTCGGCCGACGTGGTCCCGGGAGTCTCGGGGGGAACGGTGGCCTTCGTCACGGGCATCTACCCCCGCCTGGTGGACGCCATCCGCGACGGCGCCCGGGCCGCAGGGTGGCTGGCCCGGGGCCGGGTGGCCGACGGACTGCGCGGCCTGCGCCAGGTCGACTGGGCCCTGCTCGTTCCGCTGTTGGCCGGCATACTCACGGCCGTGCTCACCCTGGCCTCGGCCATCGAGCACCTCCTGGAGGAGGAGCCGGTCAAGCTCTCGGGGCTGTTCTTCGGGCTCGTGGCCGGCTCGGTGGTGGTGGCCCGGGGTCTCCTGCGCCGGCCCGACCGGTCCCACCTCGTGATCGCGCTGGTCAGCGCGGTCGCCCTGTTCCTCGTCCTGGGGCTGCGCACCGAGACGTCGGCCGAGGCCGCGGAACTGGTCCAGGCCCCGCTGTGGGCCTTCCCGGCCTCGGGCGCGGTGGCCATCTGCGCCATGATCCTGCCGGGCGTGTCAGGGTCGTTCCTGCTGGTCATGCTGGGTATGTACGGCGACGTGCTGGGCGCAGTGAACGACCGGGACTTGCTGCCCCTGGGCCTGTTCGTCGCCGGCTGTGTGATCGGGCTGGCCGCCTTCTCCCGCCTGCTGGCGTGGCTGCTCGACAACCACCACGACCGGGTGGTGGCCTCCATGATCGGGCTCATGCTGGGCTCGGTCAGGGTGCTGTGGCCGTGGCCCGCGGGAACCTCCAACACCGAACTGGGGGCGCCCAGGGGCGACGTGCTCTTCCCCGTGCTGTTGGCCGCGGCCGGCTTTCTGTTCGTCTTGCTGCTGGGCCGGCTCGGGACCGTCGAAGAGGAGCCGGTGCCCCACCCCGGCTGACGGGCCCCAGCGGGCGGGCCGGTCCTACAGCGAGGCGCACTGGCCAGTCTTGGCCGCCGCCGTGTTCGGTTGGCCGGCGTCCACCGGCGCGGGGTCGTTGCCGGCGCACCCCAGTGCACCGAACATCGTGTTGGCCTTGACGACCGTGTTGCCCGGCCCGTTGCCGTCGAAGGTGGCCGAGTGCGAGACGGTGTTGGCCCCGAACATGGCGGCCAGGTTGGAGGACATGACCACGTGGCCCGCGATCCGGTTGCCGGCGCATCCCGCCGCCGGGTCGCCGGCCCGAACGGGCACGGGCGCGTCGGTCACTGTCAGGGCGACCATCGACGGGCGGGGCCCGGACACGTCGGTGCCGCACAGGTCGAAGAAGGCGGGCGCATCGGCCACGATGCCTCCCGCCACCCGTGAACCCACCACGGTGAGCGCCCCACCGGGTTCGACGACGACCCCCCGGGCCACCCGGGCGCCGGTTACAAGCACGCTCTCACCCGCCCCTACGACCAGGGGGCCGAGGAAGTCGCCGGTCACCGTGGAGGTGAACGGTGGCGCCTGGAAGGCGGTGATCGTGACCATCTCGTCGGGCGCGCCGCACGGCGAGGTCGCGGACGTGTGCAGGTCGTCGCCGCTGTAGACCGCGGTCCACCAGTAGGTGCCCGGTGCCTCCGGGCTGAACCACCCCGAGGTGGCCGTCGTGCCGTCGACCACGTCATCGGTCGAGGTGAACACCTCGGTGGTGCACGTGGCGTCGCTGAACAGCCTGAACGTCACCGTTCCGGTCGGGCCTGCACCCACCCCGCCGCTGAGGGTGGCCACGTCGCGCACAGGGGTGCCCAGGACGCCCCCGGGTGACGCCACCGTCGAGATCGAGGGAGCCACCTTGGGTGTGGTCCCGTTGAGGCTGATCATGAACGCCTGGCCGTTCCAGGTCCCCGACGACGTGGCCGACGCCGGCCCGTGCTCGGTGGGCGAGAAGCCAAAGGACATCTGGCAGGACTCACCGGGCTGCAGGGTGTTGCCCTGGCAGTTCTGGACGGCCGAGAAGGGGGCCCCGACGCCGCCGCCGGCCCCGTCCATGACCACCGGGGCGGTCCCGACGTTGGTGATGTCGACGGTCTGGCTGGGCGCCGTGTCCCCCACGGCCACGGCCCCGAACTCCAAGGCCGTGGGCGAGACCAGCAGGCGGGGCGCGATGCCGGTGCCCCGCACGGCGACCTGGAAGGGCTGGTCGTTCCAGGTCCCCGACGAGGTGGCGGTGGCCAGGCCCGCCTCGGTGGGCGAGAAGCCGAAGGACATCTGGCAGGACTCACCGGGCTGCAGGGTGTTGCCCTGGCAGTTCTGGACGGCCGAGAAGGGGGCCGCCAGGCCGCCGCCGGCCCCGCTCATGACCACCGGGGCGGTCCCGACGTTGGTGACGTCGACGGTCTGGGAGGGCGCGGCCGTGCCCACCTGGACCTCGCCGAACTCGAGGGCGGTGGGCGAGACCAGCAGGCCCGTCGACGGCGGCACAGCGGCGCCGGTGCCCCGCACGGCGATCTGGAAGGGCTGGTCGTTCCAGGTCCCCGCCGAGGTGGCGGTGGCCAGGCCCTCCTCGGTGGGCGAGAAGCCGAAGGTCATCTGGCAGGACTCACCGGGCTGCAGGGTGTTGCCCTGGCAGTTCTGGACGGCCGAGAAGGGGGCCGCCAGGCCGCCGCCGGCCCCGCTCATGACCACCGGGGCGGTCCCGACGTTGGTGATGTCGACGGTCTGGGAGGGCGCGGCCGTGCCCACCTGGACCTCGCCGAACTCGAGGGCGGTAGGCGAGATCAGCAGGGTGGGACCGTGCTCGTCGCCCGCGCTCGGAGCGGCGATCAGGCCGGTGGCACCCAGGGCCACCATGACCATCGAGGCCAGCACGGCGCGTGGACGGCGCCTGCTGCTCCCGAGAGCGAGGGCAAATCCGCTCCGTACGGCCCGTGCCATTGTTCGACCCCCTGATACCCGTGTTCCTGGCACGAGCCTGCCGCGTCGCCCGCCCGACCGCAACGCCACCCCGGCTCCCGCGCCCGCCGAAGGCCGAAGGCCGAAGGCCGGGTCAGGGGAGCACGGGACCGGTCGCTACGCTGCGTCCATGGCCGAGGGCACGGACGCAGCCGGCCCGGGCCGGCGGCTCGAACTGGGGATCGACACGTTCGGCGACGTCGGGGTCGACGACGCCGGCCAGCCCCTGCCCCAGGGCGAGGTCATCCGCCAAGTAGTGGAGCAGGCCGTGCTGGCCGACCGGGTGGGGATCGACTTCATCGGCGTGGGTGAGCACCACCGGCCCGACTTCGCGGTCTCGTCCCCCGAGGTGGTGCTGGCCGCCATCGCCGGTCGTACACAGCGCATCCGGCTCGGTTCGGCCGTGACCGTTCTCAGCTCCGACGACCCTGTCCGGGTCTTCCAGCGGTTCTCGACGCTGAACGCCCTCTCCGGTGGGCGGGCCGAGGTGATCCTGGGACGCGGCTCGTTCATCGAGTCGTTCCCCCTGTTCGGCTACGACCTGGCCGACTACGAGCAACTGTTCGAGGAGAAGCTCGAACTTTTCGCCACCCTGCTCAAGGGCGGTCCCGTCACGTGGTCGGGCCAGACCCGGGCCGCCTTGGAGGGCCAGCGCGTGTACCCACCCGTCGAAACCGGTTCCCTGCGGGCCTGGGTCGGGGTCGGGGGCAGCCCCCAGTCGGTGGTGAGGGCGGCCCGCCACGGCCTTCCCCTGGTGCTGGCCATCATCGGGGGCGAACCCGAACGGTTCGTGCCCTACGTCGAGCTCTACCACCGCGCCCTGGCCGAGTACGGGCACCGCCCCCAGCCCGTGGCCGCCCACTGCCCGGGGTACGTGGCCACCACCGACCGCCAGGCACGCGACGAGCTGTGGCCCCACTACTCGGCCATGCACGCCCGCATCGGGAAGGAGCGGGGCTGGCCCCCGATGACCCGGGAGCAGTTCGACCGCACGGCCGGGCCGGACGGGGCCCTGTTCGTGGGCTCGCCCGAGACGGTGGCGGCCAAGATCGTCCGGGTCGCCACCGCCCTCGGCCTGTCGCGCTTCGACCTCAAGTACAGCGCCGGCACGCTGGCCCACGATCGCCTGATGGCCGCCATCGAGCTGTACGGCACCGAGGTGGCGCCCCTCGTCCACCAGGCCGCCGCCGGGCGGTGACCCGGACCAAGGACGCCGCTTTCCGGGCGGGGACGGCCGCCCACCGGGCCCTGCTGCGCCTGAGCCGGGGGCGGGCCTTCGGCCGGGTAGCGGGCATGCCGGTCATCGTGCTGTCCACCACCGGCCGGCGCACGGGGCGCACCCGTTCGACCGTGCTCACGGCGCCCGTCACCGACGGTGGCCGCCTCGTCTTGGTGGCCTCCTATGGTGGGGACCACCGTCACCCCGCGTGGTTCCTCAACGTGCGGGCCAACCCCGACGTGACCGTCACGACCGGTGGACGGTGCACACCGATGCACGCCCGGGTGGCCACCGCGGCCGAACGGGCCGACCTGTGGCCTCGGGTGGTCGCCGCCTACCCGGGCTATGCCACCTACCAGGCCCGCACCCCCCGCACCATCCCCCTGGTGATCGTCGAACCCCGCCACGGTGGGTGACCTGAGGAAGGAGGGTCCCAACTTGGACGAGCTTGGTTTCACCGCTGGCATCACGTTCCAGGACGACCGCGCCCAGACGGTGGACGTGACCGCCATCGACGCCACCGGGATCACCTACGTGACCCCCGACGGGCCCGGGCACGCACCCTGGCCCGAGGTGAAGGCCGTCATGCTGGCCACCACCGACCACATGCTCGAGAGCGCCGGGTCCCTGTTCACCATGGCCGAGCGCCTCGAAGCAGGCGGGGACGAGGGCACGGCCGCGGCCCAGGACATGCGCCGCTTCGGGGCCGGGCTGCTCCAGCAGCTCGCGCCCCGTGTCTGCCCCATGGGGGTGGCCTGCGGCCTGCGGCCGGGCCGCCAGCCGGGCGCCTCGCCCGGCTAGTCCCCGCCGGTGGCGCGCCGGGCTGCGGCCGGGCTTATCGTCGCGCGGTGATCCGGATCGAGCGGTCGGCCCCGGCCCCGGGGGTGCTGGATAGCGACGACACCCGGGAGGCTCGGGCCGAAGCCCGGGACTGGGCCGAGCGCGTCGCCCGCCGGACGCGCAGCTCGGCCAACCAGAAGCCCTTCCACCCCCGCGACGTCGTGCGGTCGCGTGAAGTCGAGGGTGCCCTGGCCGAGCTGTTCCACGGCAAGTGCGCGTTCTGTGAGACCCGGCTCGGTACAGGCGGGCCGACTGAAGTGACGTGGTACCGGCCGCCCAGCGCGGCCACAGGGGCCGAAGGAGACGCCAGCCTGGCCCACTACGCATGGCTGGCCTACGACTGGGACAACCTCTACCCGGCGTGCGAGAGCTGCAGCCGGGCCCGGGGCCGGCGCTTCCCCGTCGAGGGGCGCAAGCGGGCGCCGGTGGGGTCCCACGGGCCGGCGCTCGACGCCGAACGACCTCTGTTGCTCGACCCCTGCCGGGACGACTGCGACGCCCTGCTCGTCTTCACCGACGACGGCCGGGTGTCGAGCCACGACCGGCGGGCCATGACCACCATCGGGGTCTTCGACCTGAACCGGCCGGCCTTGGTCGAGGGCCGCCGGGGGGCCGTCGAGGAGGTCAGGGCGGCCTGGGCTACCGGCCCCGTCGAAGAGGCCCATCTGGCCCCATCCACCGAGTTCGCCGGTGCCCGCCGCCAGGCCGCCCGCCGCCTGGTGGCAAAGCAGCCCAGCGCTGCGCCCGGTCCCCCGGCCACCCCCCCGGCGACGCCCGGCCCTTCGGTCCGGGAGGCAGGGGCCGCGCCGCCACGGACCGCGCCCCAAGTTCTCGACTACGACGACCACGTGGTCATCGGCGGGGTTCGGCTGGCCAAGCGCAGCCTCGACGAGGAACGGTCGGCCCAGGAGGCGACGGCCGCGGCCCAGACCAAGCAGGCCGCCTACTCGCTGCACGACCGCGGCACCGACGAGCTCTATTTCGCCACCGCCCGCTACGTGGAACGTGTCGAGGTCCGCAACTTCCGGCCCATCGCCCACCTCGACCTGGCCGTCCCTCTCGGGGGCGACACGGCCGGCTGGTTGATGCTGGTGGGCGAGAACGCGGCCGGCAAGAGCTCGTTCCTCACGGCCGTGGCCCTCGCCCTGATGGGACAGCCGGCCCGCGACGCCCTGGGCCTCGACGCCCGGCGCTACGTCCGCAAGGGGGCCCGGAGCGGGGAGGTGAGGGTGTGGCTCACCGGCCTGTCCGAACCGATGAACCTGGAGTTCGACACCCGCCGCCCGGGGTTCACGGGCACCCCCGACCCGAAGGTGCTGTTGCTGGGCTACGGCGCCACCAGGCTCCTTCCTCGCCACCCGGCCGAGGGGCCCAGCCCGGATGCAATAGCCGACTTCGACAACCTGTTCGACCCGTTCGTCCCCCTCGTCGATGCCACCGCCTGGCTGCTGTCACTCCAAGACGACCAGTTCACCGCCGCCGCCCGGGGCCTGGCCGGCCTGTTGGAGATGGACGAGGGTGACGCCCTCACCCGCCACCCGTCGTCGCGCGAGGTGCGGTGCCGCAAGAAGTCGATCGGCAGAGCGGTGCGCATCGAGGAGCTGAGCGACGGCTACCAGTCGGTGGTGGCCCTGGCCGTCGACATCATGGCCGTGCTGCTCAACCGCTGGTCGGACCTGTCGGCCGCCGAGGGTGTCGTGGTCCTCGACGAGCTGGGTGCCCACCTCCACCCCCGCTGGCGCATGCGGATCGTCTCCAGCCTGCGCGAGTGCTTCCCGCGCGTCCAGTTCCTCGTCACCACCCACGACCCGCTGTGCCTCAAGGGCCTGCGCGACGGCGAGGCCGTGGTCATGGAACGACTGGCCGACGAGGAGCGTACGGTGGTCGCCCGGACCGACCTTCCCCCCGTCGCCGGCATGAGGGCCGACCAGTTGCTCACGTCGGAGTTCTTCGGGCTGCGCAGCACGATCGACCCATCCCTCGACGCCCAGTTCGACGAGTACTTCCGGCTCAAGGGAGCGCGCTCACGCACGGCCGCCGAAGAGGCCCGGCTGGCGGAGCTGGCCGCCGTGCTCGAACCCCTGCGGGTCTTGGGTGAGACACCTCGCGAGCGCCTGGCCTTCGAGGCCGCCGAGCGCTACCTGGCCGACTACCGGGCCACCCGCGGGCCGCTGGAGGCGGCCCAAGTCAAAGAGGCGGCCCTGGAGGACCTCCGAGGGATCTGGGGCCAATCCGCCCCCGAGCGGTTCACCTGAGGCCAAGGTGCGGCTCGTAACCCGAGGGGCGGTGCCCAAGAGCCTCGACGGCCCGGCTTCGGCCGGGGCCAAGGAGCTCGAACGGGCCCGGGCCCACTTCGGGGCGGGAAGCGACAAGGAGTTCCCGTTCAAGGCGTACAAGGGCCCCGACGTGCGGGAGGCCCTCGACCGCGACTTCCTGCGCAAGTGCGCCTACTGCGAGACCAACATCGGGGCCACCCAGCCCATGGACGTCGAGCACTACCGGCCCAAAGGGGCGGTGGCCGAGGGTGGCCGCTTGGTGAAGCCGGGCTACTGGTGGCTGGCCGCGGAATGGTCCAACCTGCTGCCGTCGTGCATCGACTGCAACCGCCAGCGCGCCCAGCAGATCATGGGCGCCGAAGGGGCCACGACGGTGGGCAAGGCCAACCAGTTCCCGATCGCTCCGGGGACGGCCCGGGCCGGCCACGAAGGCGGTGAGGCGGCCGAGCAGGCCCTGCTGCTCGACCCGTGCACCGACGACGGCACCGCCCACCTCGAGTTCATGGAAGACGGCAACGTGAGGCCGCGGCTGGTCGACGGCCACGAGAGCGAGCGGGGCGAAGCCACCATCGAAGTCGTCGCCTTGCGCCGTAAGGGCCTCGCCGACCGCCGCATGGCCGTGGCCCTCACGGTGGCCGTGGCCATCAGCCACGTCGAGGAGACCCTGCGGGACCTCAACGAGAACGAGGCCCTACCCCTGCCCGCCCAGGCCAAGGCCGACCGCCGGGCGATGCTCAACGACCGGCTGCGCCAGCACGTCGACGAGCTCGAGCGCCACGCCCGGCCCGACGCCGAGTACACGGCCATGGCCGAGGAGATGATCAGGGCCTTCAAGGCCCGCATCGGCCTCTGACCCCGGGGGGCAGAGGCCGGGAGCACCGCGACGGCCGGGCTACCCTGCCCCGATGGGCCGGTTCACGAGGATCACTCTGCTGGCGGCGATCTCCCTGGCGACGGCCGCCTGTGGGGGCGGTGGTGGTGGCGACGCGTCGGCTACCTCCACCACGACCACGGCCGCCCCGACGACGACCACGGCCGCCCCCACCGGTCCGGTCACAGAGCTCACCCTGCGGGTCACCGAGGTGCGGCTCATCAACTCCGAGGACTCCGACAGCGGCATGCGGGTCCTGCTGCCGCCCGGTGTCCCGAGCGCCTCGGTCACCCTCGCCGGTCTGCCGTCACCCAACCGGGTGATCTCCGTGTGCCAGGCCCGCGAGCTGGCAGCGCGCATGTTGGGGGCCACCTGCCGCATGCCCCAGAACGGCGAGGCGGTGACCATCGAGCTGGGCCAGGCCGCCTCGGGGATCGAGATCGCCCAGGTGGGGGTCGTCGGCCCGGGGCCCGAAGGGAACTCGGCGGCCATCGAGCAACTGACGGTCCGTTACTCGGCCGGGTCGCGCGAGGTCAGCGTGCGGCTCCCCCAGATAGCCGCCGGCGAGGGTGCGGGCCGGCCCACGTTCGCCATGACCCCGGCCGCCACGACCGGCGAGTTCCAGGCCGCCCTGTCGTGGGTCGCCATCCCCCAGTTCGGTGGGACGGTCTCGGCCGGCCAGCTCGAACTGCTCCGCGACGGAGAGCCGGTCCAGACCGAGTCGAGCGCGGCCGACACGCGTATGAGCGGCACGGTGGCTCCCCCCGGTGCGGCCGCCGCCATACGTGTCCAGAACTCCGGGTCGACGGCCCTGGTCACCCCCACCGTCACCCTCCTGCTGCCGTAGGAAAAGGACGGGCCGTGTTACGGCTTGTCGACATGACGGCCCACGGGGGGACAACTCGGGCCTGCTGGGGTACAGATGGCGGCCGTGGGAACTGACCCGTGTCCGGACGGTCGGCGGCCGATGGCCAAGATGACCGCGTTGATGGCGGCCGCCCTCTTGGTGGTGGCCGCCGCCTGCGGGGATACCACCGACCAGGGGAGCGGTCCGGGCACGAACACCTCGACGACGCAGGACCGGCCGCCCGTCAACGGGGCCGGGCCCCAGGAATGCACGGCGGCCGGGGCCTACCGCGTGGAGTTCCCTGGCGGTTGGCACACCAACGCCCCTGATCGGCCGTCGCCGTGCCGGTACTTCCACCCCGAGCCCTTCACCCTTCCGGAGGCCAGTGAGGCCACCGGCATCGCCGTCCACTTCCAGGTGGCCCAACAGCGCCTCGGTGACATCGCCCCCGGGCCCTCGGGCAACATATCGGTCGAGGTGCTCGACCGCCGGGAAGCCCAGGTGGACGGGCGGCCGGCGGTGAGGGCCGAGACCCGCTCGACCGGCCAGGGCCTGCTGGGACCGGGGGTGCGGGGCGTCAGCTGGTACGTCGACCACGGCCCCCGTACGGTCATCGCCACCACCACCGACGTGGCCACCGCCGGTACCTTCGAGGGCAACGTCGATGTGCTCGACTCGATGGTGTCCACCGTGAGGCTGCTGGCTACCGAGGAGGGATGCTCGGCCTCCGGCGCGACCCGGCCGGCCCCTCAACCGGGCCTGCCCGCGGCCGTGGCCGAGATGCGGGCCGCCATCCTCGACGCCGCCTTGGAGTGCGACTACGACGAACTGGCCGAGCTGGCCCAGGCCGGCGCGGCTCAGTTCGTCTACAGCTTCGGGGGCGGCGAGGACCCGGCCGGGTTCTGGCGGGATGCCGAGGAGGGCGGTAGGCCGGTGCTGGGACCGCTCGTCCACCTGCTGGGGGCTCCCTCGGCCTCCCGGCCGGCCGGGCCCACCGACCAGTACGTGTGGCCCTCGGCCTTCGCCTACGACTCGTGGGCGGCCGTCCCGGTCGCCGACCGCGAGGCCCTGCGGCCGCTCTATGACGACGAGGACTTCGCCGGCTTCGCCCAGTTCGGGAGCTACGCCGGCCTCCGGGTGGGCATCACTGCCACCGGCGACTGGGTCTTCTACGTGGCCGGCGACTGAAGCCACCGGTCCAAGGGGACCAACGGCCCTTGGCGACCGCCGCCCGGTGCATCAGAGTGGCTCTATGCACCTTCCGGCGCGCGGCACCCTGACAAGGCGAGCCCTGGCGCGGGCGGAGCGTGCTGCTCGCTTTGCCGCCAGCCCCGGGGCTGACCGGCCGGTACTCGAGGCCGACCTCGACGGCCTGCCGCCGGTCGTCCAGCGTTACATGCGGGCCATGGGGGTGGTCGGTCGCCCGCCTGTGTGGTCCCTGCGGGCTCGGTTCGCCGGGCGGTTCCGCATGCGCCCCGGCCAGGCTTGGATGCCGGCCGTCGCCTGGCAGTACAACCGCACCACCCCGATCGCCCGGCTGTTCAGGATGCGCATCGACTTCGCAGGCCTGGTACCCATGCTGGGCGGCGACACCTATGTCGAGGGGACGGGGCGGATGGCGGGGAGGTTGCTCGGGGTCATCCCCGTCGCCCGCGCCGAGGGCCCAGAGCTCGACGGCGGCGAACTGGTCACCTGGCTGAACGACGCCGTCCTGCTGGCACCCTCGATGCTGCTGGGAGCGGACGTCGAGTGGGCCCAGACCGGTCCGGCGAGCTTTACGGTCACCCTCTCCGACGGCGGTCGTCGGGTGACCGGGCAGGTGGAGCTCGGTGACGACGACCGGCCCCGTGACTTCAGTACCGACGACCGGTACGCCGACCTCCCCGGTGGGCTCGTTCAGGCCGAGTGGACGACACCCGTCGACGGCTGGACCATGGTCGAGGGCCGGCCCCGACCGACCGGAGGACGGGCCGTCTGGCACCTACCCACCTCGCTCGGGGGAACGTTCCCCTACGTGGAGTGGTCGTTCACGAGCGTCGACTACGACGTGGCCCCGGCGCCACCGGGGCGCGGTCGGCGCCTGGGGCACGAGGCGGGAGGCGCGGCCCAGGTCTTGGGAGCCATCGTCGGCGCGCCCTTCCTGCACCGCCGGTTCGCGAGCTGGGGAGCGACCAGTGACGAGTGCCGAGCGCCTATGCCGGGCGACGACCTGGTCGTCGGGCCCCGCCTGCAATCCACCCGGGCCGTAACCATCGACGCCCCGCCCGAGGCCGTCTGGCCATGGCTCGTCCAGATCGGCCACGGCCGGGGCGGGCTCTACAGCTACGACGGCCTGGAGAACCTCGTGGGCTGCGACATCCACAGCGCCGACCGGATCCTGCAAGAGCACCAAGACCTGCGGGCCGGCGACGTGGTGCGGCTGGGGCCCGAGGGCTACCCCGCCTTCCGGGTCGTGGAGTCGGCCCCGCCCAACGCGCTGGTCTTGGCCGCCCAAGCGCCCGACGGCGACGGCGACGGCCCGGCCCCCGCAGCCTCGTCGTGGCAATGGGAGCTCCGCCCGGCGGGCGGCGGGCGTAGCACGCGCCTGCTCGTGCGCCAGCGCACGGCCTACCCACGCCGCCAAGCCCCTCTGTGGCGCCTCGTGGAGCCCGTGTCGTTCGTGATGGAGAAGCAGATGCTGCGAGGCCTCAAGGCCCGAGCGGAGGCCGAGCCCCGTACCCCTCATCCGGCGCCGGCGACCCCGAGGACCTAGCTGAACGGTACGCCCGCCTCCGCCAGGCCCCTGCCCGAGCTCACCGTCCTCGGAGGCTGCGGCACCCACCCACCGCCACATCGAAGCCATCAGCACGCGGCTGGTCGGCTCCCCGGCCTCAACCTGAAGCCGCACGGCCGGGACAACTGGGGAGCCGCCGCCCGCGCCCCTCAGGTGCCCACCTTCCCACCGTCGGCGCGGCGGATGACCAGCGTGGCCGAGCGGGGGCGGCCCCCGGGGTCGTGGTCAGGCCAATTACTGACCGAGCGGGGGTTGTCGGTCGTCGGGGCACCGCCGATGGCGTTCCAGAATGAGGTCGACTCGCCCGGGTGCTGGACGTTCACGAACATCGTCCGCTGGTCGGGGGTGGTGATCACCCCGGTGATCTCACAGCCCCGGGGCCCGGTCAGGAACCTCTTTACCTCGCCGCTGTCGGGGTCGGCCACCAGCATCTGGTTGTTGCCGATGCGGTCGTAGCCCCGGCTGGCCAGGTTCTGGGCACTGTTGGAGATGTCGGTCTGCACCCACACCCGACCGTCGGGGTCGCACCAGATCCCGTCGGGTGACCCGAACAGGGGCTGGTCAGCGGGCACCTTGGTGCCCCCCAGGGCCGTGTACTCGGGGTCGCCGGCGAACAGGAACACGTCCCAGTCGAAGGTGAGCACGTGGGGCCGGTGCGACGGCTCGCGCAGCCTCACGACGTGGCCGTAGTTGTTGGGCGACCGCCCGCTGTTCACCGCCGCCCCGCTGTTCACCGACCCATTGGTGAGCGTCACGAACACGTCGCCTGTGCGGGAGTTGGCCGCCACCCATTCGGGCCGGTGCAGGCGGGTCGCCCCGACGGCGTCAGCCGCCTGCCGGGTACGGATGAGCACGTCGGCCTGATCGGCGAACCCGTCGCTGGCGGTCAGCCCGGGCGCTCCATGGACCAGCGCCATCCACACACCCGTGCCGTCCTCGCCGAAGCGGGCCACGTGGAGGGTCCCCTCGTCGAGCGGGCTGAGGCCGCGCGCCCGAACGGCCTGCCAAGGGGCGTCCCCGACGAACTTGTAGAGGTAGTCGCCGTTCTCGTCGTCGCCGCTGTAGACGACGACCCGTCCGGCGTGCTCGGTGACCAGGGCCCCCTCGTGCTTGAAGCGCCCGAGGGCAGTGCGCTTGACCGGCACCGACCCCGGCGCCATGGGGTCGATCTCCACGACCCACCCGAAGTGGTTCAGCTCACTACGGTTCTGGGAGACGTCGAAGCGAGGCTCGGCCCGGTGCCAGTTGTAGCCGAACCCGGTGGCGGTGACCCCGTAGCGGGCCTCGAGAGGCGTTCTCGTCCAACCAGGGTCGTCGGTGCCGAAGTAGCCGTTCCAGTTCTCCTCGCAGGCCAGGTAGGTGCCCCACGGGGTGTGGCCGTGGGCGCAGTTGTTGAGGGTGCCGGTCGGGGGGTTGCCCAGCTCCGATGCCAGCATGGGGTGGCTGGCGCTCACCGGCCCGCTGAAAGCCATCGGGGTGGTCCCCGTCACCCGCCGGTTGAAGGGCGATCCCTGCACGTGCTCCCACTGGCCATCGTCGCGCTGGCGCACCTCGACAACACAGACCCCGTGCGCGGCCAAGGCCTTGGCCACCTTCTCACGGCCGGCGGCGTCGCCCGTTATCGCGCTTGCCTGGGCGGCGGTGTAGATCTGGGTGTCGTCGGTGTACTCGTGGTTGAGCACCAGCAGGCCGTGGCGGTTGCCGGCCGGGCCTTGGCCGAGCGGGAAGTAGTGCATCCCGTCGTGGTTGAACCCGACTTGGCCTTCCTGCTCGCTGGCCGTGTTCGACCCGTCCTTGGCCCACGGCGCGCTGGCTGCGAACAGGGGTGTACCCCAGGGCACCAGCACCGACCACGTGTAACCGGGCGGCACGTGCACCGTGTCGTCGGTGCTCGTGGGGACAGGGGTGAAGCTAACCAGCCGGCCGGGCCGGCCCCGGCCCGCGGGGCGAGCCGTTGTGGCTCCAGCTGCCGGGGCCGGCGCCAGGCTACGGCCGAAGAACCCGACCGCAGCTGCGGCGATGCCTCCGGTCATCACCTGGCGGCGGTTGAGCCGCGCCCTGATCAGGTCGTCGAGATGGACGTTGGTGGTGGGGTTGGAGCCGATGTCGTCGGTGTCGTTCACGGTCGAGGACCGTAGAAAGGCCACCTTTCGTAGAGGTGGCCCGCTCGTGAACGGGCCGGGAACGCCCGTTGGATTCTCGGGGCTGGCCGAAGGGAGTGGTGGTACGCACTCCGAGAGGGGGTGCTAGCACCATTGGCATAGATGTTTGACGCCTATAGGCTGGCTGTTCGCCGATCGAGTGCTACTACAGCGCCGACCTGGGAGGGACAACGTGAAGAAGACGACCTTGCGCCGGCTGGGCGCGATCGTGGGCACGCTGGCGGTGGCTGCTGGCGTGGCTGCCTGCGGGGACGACGGGCCGGGCACTCACACGGTCACCGCCGCCGACTACCGCTTCGAGAACCTGCCGGCCACCGTCGAGTCGGGGGCCACATTGGAGCTGGTCAACTCGTCGAGCGTCGAGCTCCACGAGCTGGTGGCCGTGCGGCTACCCGACAGCGAGCAGCGCTCGGTCGATGACCTCATCCGCCTACCCGAGGCCGAGATCGAAGCCCTGTTCACCGGGCCGCCGGCGATGGTGCTGCTGCGGGCACCGGGGGGTGACCAGATCGCGGCCGTGGGCGACGGCAAGCTGACCGAACGGGGCCGCTACTTGATCCTGTGCGCCATCCCCATCGGCGCCGACCCCGATGCCTACATCCAGGCCGCGCAGGCCTCGGGCGACGGGCCCCCCGACGTCCCCGGCGGCGCGCCGCACTTCACCCAAGGGATGTACGGCCAGATCATCGTCCAGTAGCGCCGCCCTAGCATGGGCTCCCAGTGGATAGGGAGCCGGTCGCCGATCTCGACGCCGTCCGCCAAGCCTGGACACGGCTGGCTGAGGATGACCCGCTATGGGCCATCCTCAGCCAGCCCGGTAAGCAGGGAGGCCGCTGGGACGAACGGGAGTTCTTCCGGTCCGGCGAGAGGGAGATAAGCGAGCTCCTCGCCCGCTTGGCGGACCTCGGCCTGGAGGTCGGCCGCGAGACGTGTCTCGACTTCGGATGTGGCGTGGGCCGGCTCACCCAGCCCCTGGCCGCCCACTTCGGGACGGCCCACGGGGTCGACATCGCCGAGCCGATGATCGAACACGCCCGGCGCTACAACCGGGCCGGCGACCGCTGCCACTACCACCTGAACATCGAGCCCAACCTCCGGTTGTTCGAGGAGGGCAAGTTCGACCTGGTGTACTCCAACATCGTCCTCCAGCACATGCCCCCGGCGGCCAGCCTGGGCTACCTCGGCGAGTTCGTGAGGGTGCTCCGCCCCGGGGGTACCGCCGTGTTCCAGGTCCCGGCCGAACGCCAGGCTCCCCCGCTGAAGCCGGGCCAGACTCGCAACGCCGATGCCCTCCCCTACGAGGCCTTCCGGGCCACGATCGAGATGCTGAGCCCGAGGCGGCGGTTCCGCCCTGGGGCCCGGCGGAGGATCAGCCTGCTGGTGGGCAACGCCAGCGCGTGGGCGTGGCCCGTGGCGGGCACAGCCGACGGCCGGCTCGGGGTGCGTGTGGCCAACCAGTGGAGGGCCGACGGCGGACGGGTGGTACGCCGCGATGACGGGCGCGAGACCCTTCCGCGCGACCTGGCGCCGGACCAGACGGTGAAGGTCGAACTGGCCGTGGAGGCCCCCCGGGTGCCGGGCCGCTACCAGCTCGTGTTGGACCTCGTCCAAGAGGACGTCGCCTGGTTCTCCGACCGAGGCAGCCCCCCGCTCTCGGTACCGGTCACAGTGTCGGGACGCCCGGTAGCCGAGGCTGTAGGCCCGACCGTCGAGAACCCGGGGTTCGAGATGCACGCCGTCCCCCGCGAAGACGTGGAGGCGGTCGTGGCCGCTGCCGGGGGGCGCGTCGTGGCCGCCCTGCCCGACCGGTCTACTGGCGACAACTGGGTCAGCTACATGTACGTGGCGACGAAGCTGCCAAGGTGAGCAAGAATGTACTGGTAGCACGTCGCTGCGGGTGAGGAGGCCTAGATGGCAGAGGACACGACGACCACCGACGGGAGCTGCGGCTGCTGCCGGCCCGAACCGACGACCACGGCCGACGTGGTGCGAGGCCTCGAGGCCCGGCGGGCGGCTGTCGAGGAGCGTTTGCGTAGCCTCGAGCCTGTCTCGGCCGGGTCCCGGTGAAGGTCGGCATCGTCGGCAAGGGCGGGGTCGGCAAGACCACCCTGTCCTCGCTGATCTGCCTGGGGTTCCGGGGCCGGGGCCAGCGGGTGCTGGCCATCGACACCGACTCCAATCCCAACCTGGCCATGAGCTTGGGGCTTGACGAGGACACGGCCAACAGCGCCCCCATCGTGCCCCGGGAGCTGGCCGTGGGCGGCATGGCCCAGTGGACCCCTGAGCGTCTTGTAGAGGTGTTCGGCCTGCCCACGCCCTCGGGCGTGACCCTCATGCACGCCATGCGGGTCGACCAGGCGGGCGCCGGGTGCACGTGCACCAGCCATGCGGCCGTGCGCAGCATCCTGGGGTCGGCCATCGAGGAGATGGCCGACGTAACCCTGGTCGACATGGAGGCCGGCCTCGAGCACCTGAGCCGCTCGGGTGGCACCCTGGCCTACGCCGACGTGATGCTGATGATCATGGAGCCGACGCGTAAGTCGATCCTTACGGCCGCCCGCACGATCGAGTTGGCCCACGAGCTGGGAATCCCTCGCATCGCCGGGGTGGGCAACAAGGCCAAGCTGCCCCAGGACGCGGAGTTCTACGAGAAGGTGGCCGCCGAGTTCGGCGTGCCCCTGGCCGCCATCGTCCCCTGGGACGGCGACGTGCCCCTGGCCGATCGCCGTGGCACTGCCCTGACGGCGTCGGAGGCGCCGGCCGTCCGCCAGGCCGTCGAGCGCATCATCGACTTCATCGAGTCGCCCGACGAAGAGCGCAACGCCCTCATTGCCGAGCGCGAGCGCATCGAGCGCCGGCTGCTGGAGCTACGCGACGCCTGACGGCTGAGCAGGCCGGGCGGTCCATATCGCGTCGGGAGGCCGCGCCCGGGCGGACCGGGGGTTGCCGTAGGCGTCAGTCATCCGCACGCGACAGGTGATCGCTCCGGCCCGGCATATCGAAACCTTCGACCCGCACGTGAAGAGCCCCACGGCTGGGGAGTGTCACGCCGCAGAAACTAGACCGTCAACCGGACAGCAGGCTGGCCAACGCCCAGATGGCGGCCACCACCCCGACAAGCGCCATGGTCACGCTCCGGCCGACCGGGGCCCGGTTGAGCTCGCCGGCCTTGGTCTCGCGAGGAGGGCGGACGAGCGCCAGCCCGTTGCCGACCAACAGGGCGGCGCCCAAGGCGAGCACGAGCAGGGGCAGAAGGTTGTCGCCAAGGAACAGCGTCTGGGCCAGCACTGGCCCCGACCCTAACGCCCCAGCGGTGAGTTCCAACAAGGGCTCAAGTCAGAGCCTCAGCGCGCCGATCATCCTGGCATCAAGGAGTGGCGGGGGCCGGAGGAGAGCCCCCCACCCGGCAAGCCTGGTGATCCCGCCCACCAGGTCTTCCCTTCCCAGCCGGCCCCCCGCCGCTCCTCAGGACGAGGGCGCCGCCTTCTTGGCCGCAGCTCGCGTGGCGGCTGCCTTCTTGGCCGCAGCCTTGCGCTTGGCCGCAGTCTTCTTGGCGGCGGCCGCCTTGCGCTCCTCCTCGCCAGCCGCCCACTCCTTGGTCGTCTGGTCCTCCAACACGGCGTCGGCCGCTAGTGAGCGCACCGACTTGATGCCGCCCATGCACGAAGCTTTGGAGTTGTAAGCCTCGCTGGTGGCCACCACCTGGCCATTGGTCGACAACAGGTTGAAGCGGAACTTCCCCGTTGTGCCCTTCTTAACCACGAACTTGCCCGGCATGCGATCCTCCCTGTGTCAGCGCCGCCCGCACCCCCCGGCCGCTTGGGGCGTTGCGAAGCATAGTCAGCGCCGCTTGGAAAGGACGCTGAAGACGCCTCGGGCAACGGTGTTGATCATCGAACGGCCTTCGCGCGACTTCAAGTACCCGACCACCGCGTTGTCCCCGTCCTTGGCCTTGCGGGCCGACTTGGGCTGGGCGGGCGGGCGGGGCGCGGGTTGCTCGCGGGGTACTTCGGCCTTGGCCGCGGCCGCTTCGGCCAGCCGTGCGGCCAGAACCTCGCGCGCCGAGACCCGGTCGATCTCCTGGGCGTACCGGGGCCACAGCTCGCTGGCCCGGCCCAGCCGGTCGACCTCGGCGGCATCGACCGCGGCCATGAGCGACTGGGGCGGGCGCAGCTTGGTCCACACCACCGGGGTGGGCGCGCCCCGCTCGGAGAGGATCGTGATCATGGCCTCGCCCGTGCCCAGCTGGGTCAGCTCCTGCTCGAGGTCGTAGTCCTTCGTCCGGGGATAGGTCGTCACGGCCGCCTTCAGGGCCTTGGCGTCGCGGGGCGTGAACGCCCGCAGGGCGTGCTGCACCCGGTTGCCGAGCTGGCTGAGGACGTCGGCGGGCACATCGTCGGGGAGCTGGGTCACGAAGAACACGCCCACACCCTTGGAACGGATGAGGCGCACCGTCTGGGCCACCGAGTCGAGGAACGACTTGGAGGCCCCGTTGAACAGCAGGTGGGCCTCGTCGAAGAAGAAGGCCAGCTTCGGCTTGTCGAGATCGCCGACCTCGGGGAGCTCCTGGAACAGCTCGGCCAGCAGCCACATGAGGAACGTCGAGAAGAGCCGGGGCTTGTCCTGTACGGCCGCCAGTTCGAGACAGGAGATGACACCCCGGCCGTCCGGCGCGATGCGCAGCAGGTCGGCCACCTCGATCTCGGGCTCGCCGAAGAACGCATCCCCGCCCTGGTCCTCCAGTTCCACGATCTTGCGCAGCAGCACTCCGGCGGTGGCCGACGAGAGGCCCCCGATGTCGGCCAGGTCGGCCTTGCCGTCGGCACTGGTGAGGAACTTCAGCACCTCGCGTAGGTCGTCGAGGTCGAGCAGGGCCAGACCGTTGTCGTCGGCGTAGCGGAACACCAGCGACAGCGAAGAGGCCTGGGTCTCGTTGGCGTCGAGGACCTTGGCCAGCAGTTGGGGGCCGAAGGACGACACCGTCGCCCGCACCGGCACACCCGGGCCGAGGCCACCCAGGGAGAGGAAGGTCACCGGGAACCCGGACGGGCCCCACTCGATGCCCAGGTCGTCCACCCGCTGGGCCACCCGGTCGCTGGGGGCACCCGGCTCCACCAGACCCGTCAGGTCGCCCTTGATGTCCGAGACGAACACGGGCACGCCGATCGAAGAGAGCTGCTCGGCCATGAGCTGGAGGGTCTTGGTCTTGCCGGTGCCCGTGGCCCCGGCGATCAGCCCGTGCCGGTTGCACATGGCCGCAGGCACCTGGACGGCCGCCCCGGGATGGGTCACCCCGCCCAGCATGCCCCGGCCGAGGTCGACCACCGGGCCACTAGCGGCGTACGCCTGGCTGATACGGGCGCTGAAATCGTCGTTGGCCATAGCCTGAACGTAGCCACCCGGGGCCACCGGCGGTCGCCAGATCCCTGTTGGCAGCGGCCGCGCCAGCCGCTACCGTGACTTGGCAGTACCGGTTCCGGACGGAACCAATCCACTTCCCCGACAGTCCAAGGACATATGAACGGCGTACTCCGAAGCCGAGCCCTCAAGGCTCTCGCCGCCGGTGGTGGCCTCCTCCTGGTGATAGGCGGGGGCTCCTACGCGCTGGCCAACCGCGACTCCGACGCCGGCAGCCGCCGCCAGGTGGCCAGCGCGGCCACGTCGACCTCGACAACGGCCCGCCCCACGACCACGGCGCCGACCACCACGACTACGGTGCCGCCCGAGACAACCACGACCACCGAGGCAGCGCCCCGCCCCGAGCCGGTGGAGTCGGTACGGCAGATGCAGCAACAACTGGCTGACCTGGGCTACGACATCGGGCCCATCGACGGCCTGGCCGGCACCCGCACCTACTACACGATCCTCGCCTTCCAGCGGGTCGAGGGCCTGGCCCGCACCGGTGAGGACAGCCCGGCCTTGCGCGAGGCCCTGGCCGGGGCATCGAGGCCCGGGCCGGTCGTGCCCTGGGGGGAAGCCGACCGCGTGGAGATCGACCTCGACCGCCAGGTGCTGTTCCTCTACCAGGGGGGATCGCTGGCCCGCATCCTGCCCGTCTCGACCGGCAACGGTGTGGCCTACTGCGAGAACGGCATGTGCGGCGACGCCATCACGCCCACCGGTTCGTTCCGCATCGGGCGCAAGGCCCTGGGCCTGGAGGTCAGCCCCCTGGGCCAGCTGTGGAGCCCGAGCTACTTCTACGGGGGGATCGCCATCCATGGCTCGCCCTCGATCCCCGCCTCGCCCGCGTCCCACGGCTGCGTGCGCATCCCGATGTACTCCCACGAGAGCTTCTTCGCCCAGACCCCGACGGGCATGGCTGTGTACGTGGTGGGCGACGCCCCCGCGGCCAGCGACGTGCCCCCGCCCCCCGACGCTCCGATCCCCCAGGCCGACCCGGCCCCCCCGCCCCCGGCAGACGTTCCCGAGACCACGACCACCACCACGCCGCCCCAGACGACGACGGTGCCGCCCTCGACCACCACCACGACGGGCGGGCCTGCCCTGTCCGCTCCGACCTCGGCTACCTCGACCCCGTAGATGGTCCGCTTCCATCTCTATTGAAAATCTGGATATAGCTGTACGCGCGCTCTAGCGTGTCCCCACTTACCGGAGCGAGGTAGCTACCGGCCGTAGTGGGGGGGTTCGCGTTGAGGGGTAGGAGGATGGGCCGCGGCTGTCGCGCGGCCGTGGTGCTGACGTTCTCGTCAGCAGGAGCGTGCCTGGCCGCCGGGGCCATGACAGTCACGACCTTGCCGGCCGCCATCTGGTGGGCCGAGAGGGCGGCCGCCCAGCCCGTCGCCTTCGCCGAGATCGTGCCCGCCCCACCGGTGGTCGTGCCCACCAGCCCCGACGAGTGGTTCGCCCCCGGTGGCCGCAACCAAGGCACCGAAGCCCTCGCCGACTACCTGGCGGCCCTGGCCCTGGAGCGCAACCATCCCCTGGTGGTCACCTCGTCATGGGGCCGCACCTGGGGGCCGGGCACGTCCGACCATCACCACACCCGCAACGACTCGTGGGCCGTCGACCTGGCCGTGCGGGGCGTGAACCACCCCACGGCCGCCACCGAGACCGCGGCCCAACGCATAGCCTCGGCCTTGGGCGAGCCGGGCTGGTCGGGCGGCAACCTCGTGAAGGTGGTCGACGGCTACCGCTTCCAGTTGCTGTGGCTCACGTCGGGCCACTTCGACCACGTCCACCTCGGGGTACGGCGGGTCGGCTGAGGGCTCGCCCTAGGGCGGCACGACGACGTCCTCGATCCCCTCCTCACCGGGCGGGTAGGCGGGGGCCATGGCTTCCAGGGTCTCGATCACGATGTTGCTCACTGCCCAGTTGCGGTACCACTTGCGGTCGGCGGGCACCACGTACCACGGCGACGCCTCGGTAGTGGTCCGCTCGATGGCCTCGGTGTAGGCGGCCCGGAAGTCGTCCCAGCGCGCCCGGTCGTCGAGGTCGCCGGCTCGGAACTTCCATCGCTTGGTGGGGTCGACCAGCCGGTCATGGAAGCGCCGGGCCTGCTCCTCGCGCGAGACGTGGAGGAAGACCTTGACCACCTTGGTGCCAGCGGCCGCCAGGTTGGCCTCGAAGTCGCTGATCAGCCGGTAGCGGGGCCGCCACACCTCCTCGGGGACCAGGCTGTGCACCCGCACGACCAGCACGTCCTCGTAGTGGGACCGGTTGAACACGACGATCTCGCCCTTGGCCGGGGTGCGCTTGTGCACCCGCCACAGGAAGTCGTGGGCCGCCTCCTCGGCGCTGGGCACCCGGAAGGACACGGCCCGGCAACCGATGGGATGGACGGGCCTCAGGAGGTGCTTGGCCGTCCCGTCCTTGCCGCCCGCGTCCATGGCCTGGAGCACGAGCAGCAGCGACTGCCGGCGCTCGGCCCACAGGCGCTCCTGGAGCCCGGCCAGCCGCACGTCGAGGTCGGCGAAAGTGGCCGACGTCTCGTCCTTGTCACCGGGTGCCCCGGCCGTCGAGCGCGTATCGACCGAACCCAGATCGACCTGTTCACCGGGCCGGACCAGCCAGCGCTCACTCTCGGTTGCCATCGCCAGACCGTAGCGGGCCGGCTTCGGCCGGGCCCGGGCGGTCAGGTAAGGCCGGCGGCCGCCAGCTCGTCGGCGGTGGGACCGGTGTTGCGGCAGCAGGCCAGCAGCGAGCCGTCGACCACCACCGCGGGCACCGTGCGCACGCCGTAGGACCTGGCTCGGTCGGCAGCCTCGGCGTCGCCGTGGAGATCGTGGACGACGAGCTGGTGGCGGCCGTCGATGAGGGCGGTCAGCTCGGCCACGGTCGTGTCGCACACCGGGCAGCCGGCACTGAACACTTCGACACGGCGCACCGCAGTCGTGGGGTCATCGCTCATGGGACTGAACCTACACCTTCCAGTTAGCTGGAAGGTCAAGGGCTAGGCTGGGACGGTGCGTATCGGTGAGCTGGCCACGCGGGCGGGGGTGACGACCAAGGCAGTCCGCTACTACGAGTCGATCGGCGTGCTGCCCGAACCAGCCCGCACGCCTTCGGGCTACCGCACCTACGGCGAGGCCGACGCCGAGCGGCTCGCTTTCGTACGGGCCGCCCAGCGCTACGGCCTCACCCTCGACGAGGTACGCGAGGTGATCGCCCTGCGCGACCGGGGCGAGCCGCCCTGTGCCTACGTGGCCACGGTCCTCCAGCGCCAGGTGAGCGAGATCGAGGGCCGCATGGCCGAGATGGCCCGCCTGCGTGACGACCTGGCCCGCCTGCTGGCCTCCGCGCCCGAGGCCCCCGCCCGCTATTGCCCGGTCATCGAACACGCCGGGCCGGGCGGTTTCGGACCGATATGAGCCTGACTGACCGGTGAGGAGCCGCCGCTCTCGGGCAACGCCAGCCTGACAGCGTGCGGCCTGGCCGTCCGTCGGTGCTGCGCCGGGGCGGGACGGGCCCGCGCCGGTCTCTCGCTCGATCATCGGGTGTTCGGCCGATCGATGGCGACCATCCTCTATCGTCCTCGCCCATGGACGCGATGACGGTCGCCATGCTGATCGCAGGCTTGGTCCTGCTCGCGGCCGGGGCGGAGGGGCTCGTGCGGGGTGCGTCTCGGATCGCGTTGTCGGTCGGGATCTCGCCCCTGGTCGTCGGGCTCACCGTGGTGGCCTTCGGCACCAGTTCGCCCGAGATGGCGGTGAGCGTGTCGGCCGTCCGTGACGGTGCCTCCGACATCGCCATCGGGAACGTCGTCGGCAGCAACATCTTCAACATCCTGCTCATCCTCGGCGTGTGCGCTCTCGTCATGCCGCTGGTGATCTCGTGGCGTCTCGTGCGCATCGAGGTGCCGTTGATGATCGGCGTCTCAGCCCTGCTGTGGCTGTTCGTCCTCGACGGCAGGATCGCTCGTTGGGAAGCGGCGGTCCTGTTCGCAGGAGTGATCGGGTACACGGTGTGGGCCATACGCGCCAGCCGGAGGGAGAGCGCGGCCGCTCAGGAGATGTCGGCGCCTGGAGCCGAACCACCCGAGGTCCCGTCGCCCTGGTACGTCAACGTCGGCTACATCGTGGGCGGTCTCGTGCTCCTGGTGGTCGGCTCAGACTGGATGGTCGGCAGCGCCGTCGAGATCGCCGAAGGCTTCGGGCTCTCCGAGCTCGTCATCGGACTGACGATCGTGGCAGCAGGGACTTCGCTGCCCGAGCTGGCGACCTCCGTGCTGGCCACGATCAAGGGCGAGCGCGACATCGCAGTGGGCAACGTGGTCGGCAGCAACATCTTCAACATCCTCGGGGTGCTCGGCCTGTCAGGCCTCGTCGGCAGGAACGAGCTACAGGCGTCGTCGTTCGTGCAGGATGTCGATGTCCCGGTGATGATCCTCGTCGCCGCCATCTGCCTGCCGGTGTTCTTCTCCGGCCGCAACCTCATGCATCGCTATGAAGGCTTCGGCTTCGTCGTCGCCTACATCGTCTACGTCACCTACCTGGTGTGGAACTCGAGCGACGACGGCGCACCCGGCTGGTATGCCGACATCGTCTGGTTCGCGGCTGTGCCGCTGGCAGTGGTGGTGGTCCTCGTGACCGCGTGGCGCGACCGCCACCACCCCATCCCCGAGCAAGCCCTGCGCTGATCGACGAACCTACGGGGCCCCGTCGCGCCGGTCACCGTAAAGGGGTGCGACTGGCACACGGGGCGGTTCCACTCGTACCTGCCCGCGTCAGGTCCGCTGGGCCAACCAGCGCTCGACGATCTCCACCTCGGCATGGGCGTGGTCGGTGAGGCCGGCGACGATGGCCCGTTCGACCCGCGCCGCCATCAGCGGCGCCCGCACGTCGAGGTCACCCTCGGTGACCCGCAGGGACCCACCGGCCAGCGGGTGCAACTCGATCGTCCCCTCGCACCGGAGGCGGTCGGCGTAGTGGTCGGGCCGGACCGAGATCTCGGTGCGGTGGGCCCGTCGGTCGTGGACGGCCTCTTGCACCCACGTCAGCCGGTCAGGGTCGACTATGGCCGCGGCCGCTGGCGACAGGCGGCCCGTGAACCGGTAGCGCACCCGCTGGCGCACCAGGTGGCCGTCATCGTGCTGGTCGAGCAGCTCGGGTCGCCCCAGCGACGGGAGCCCGGCGAGGCGGGCCAGCAGGTCGGCGTCGAGGAAGGCCGCCTCCACGTCCTCGACCGCCGCTCCGAACCGCTGCTCCACCGTGAACCGCACGCCCCCATTGTGGCCCGCCGGAGGCGGCGGGGCGGCCACCCCTGGCGAGGACCCGCGCCGGGTTCAGGGGCAGTGAGGCTTGGGCCCGATCTGAAGTAGGGCCCGAGGGCGGGGGCCGAGGACAACGGCACCCGGAGGGCTCCACGCAACCGGGGGGAACCGGCCGGGCCCGCCAAGGTCTTTGCCCCGATGATGGCCGCCGCCATGCGCCCGGCCCACCGCAAGGACCTGGCCGCCCTCAAGGCCCTCCTCGCGCCCTCGGCAGCCGCCCGGCGGTCAGGCGCGGCGGGCGGTCACCACCACGGCGGTGGCCACCGACCCCTGCTGCTCGGGCGGGATGAGGCGGCGCATGAGGTCGAGCAGTTCGGGAGTGAACAGCGGGTAGAGGGAGAAGTCGTCGATCGACCGGGGCTCACGAGCCACGATCTCCACGTCGACGAAACCGGCCTTCTCGAGCTTTTCGACGAAGTCACGCTCCGCCAAGGCACCGGACACTCAACCGGCCCACGCCGCCGGGTGCACCAGCACCTCGGGCGGGAGCTGCTCCTCGACGATGGTGATGTCGCTCACACAGAACCGGCCCCCGGGCCGCATGACCCGGGCGCACTCGGCGAACACCCGGGACTTGCGGGGCGACAGGTTGATCACCCCGTTGGAGACGATCACGTCGACGCTGGCGTCGGGCAGGGGTAGGGATTCCATCTCCCCCTCCGCCGTGCGCACGACCTCGGACAGCCCGGCCTCGGCCGCTGCCCGCTGGGTGCGGGCCAGCATCTCGGGCAGGAAGTCGAGGGCGTGGACCACGCCGTCGGGAGCGGCCGACGAGGCGGCCAGGACCGTGTCGATGCCTCCCCCACAGCCGATGTCGAGGACGTGATCGCCGGGGCGGATGTCGGCGAAGGCCATGTGGTTGGCGACCCCCAGGGCCATGTCCCGAGCCGGCGCCGGCACCAGCGAGAGCTGGCTGTCGCCGTAGAGCTTGCAGGCCACCGCGCCACCGGTCGAGGTGACCGCTTGATAGGCCTCACGCACGATGGTCTTGCGGTCTTCGGTGTGGAGCATGTCGGTTGTCATGGAGCCTCCATGATCGAGTCGAGGGTGGACAACAGGGCGGTCCGCACTTCGGGCGGCAGCGACTCGTCCTTGCCGCGCTCGGCGATGAACTCCCGAAGTTCACCGGCGAACTCGGCCTCGCCACAGCACCGCAGGCAGGCGCCGAGGTGCTCGTCGACCTTGGCGCGATCGCTCTCGGGCAGCTCGTTCTCCAGGAACTCCCAGAGCTGGCGGACCGCTTCTGAACAGCTGATCATCGTGTTCCTTCTTTCAGGAGCCCGTTGTCGCGGGCGTACTCCCACAGGCGTTTCTCCAGGAGCTTGCGGCCCCGGTGGAGGCGGGCCAGCACCGTGCCCCGGGGGGCATCGACGACGGCCGCCACGTCCCTGGTCGGGAAGCCGTACATGTGAACGAGCACGAGGGGCACCCGGTAGATGTCAGGGAGCCCGGCCAGTACGGCGTGGAGGTCCTCGGCACCGAAGCGTTCGAGGAAGTCCAGATGGAGCGTGTCGGAGTAAGGGAACGGGTCCTCGTCGGCGATGGTGCGGAAGAGGGAGAACCGTTCCACCTCCTCCAGCTCCACCTCGTCGGGGTGGCGGACCTTGGCCCGCCCCCGGTCTCGGCAGCAGTTGACCAGGATGGTGACGAACCAGGCCGGGGCCGCGTCCCGTGCGTCCAGGCGGCCGAAGGCGCGGAACGCCTTGAGCAGGCAGTCCTGGACGGCGTCCTCGGCGTCGTCGCCCACCAGGCGGCGGGCAATGGCATAGAGCCTGGGCAGCTCGGCCGTGGCCAGCGCCCGGAACTGCTCGCGGCTCTCGGCGTCGAGGGCCGTGTGCGCGGCAGTCGGGCCCACCGGCTCAGGCAAAGGCCAGGGTCTTGGCGCCGGCCACGACCTCTTCGATGACCCGGGCGGCACCGACGATCGTCGTCCCCTTGCTGACGTGGTCCTCGGTGATGCCCCGAGGCTTGGTGCAGGCCCCGCACAGCCAGACCTGGCCACCGTTGTCCACGAACTCGGTGTAGAGGTCGGACAATGCTGGAAGGCCAGGGGCCTGTACGCCGTCGGTGCCCCCGGCCGTGCCCAGCCACACGGCGTCGATCGTGCACACCACGACCGCCTCCTGGCCGGCGATGGCGGCCACATTGGCGGCCACGAAGGGCAGCGTGGCCCGCTCCGCCTCCTCTTTGCCGTGCGTGCAGTTGAACAGGATCCTCTCGCTCATTTCGTCCTCTCCACGGTTATGGCCAACCGCCCGTCGGCTTGGTCCTCGATGGAACGGACGGTCTGGCCCAGCATCCGGGCCAGCGCCGGGAGGTCCTCCCGGCTGGCGGCGTCGGACACGATCGTCCGCAGCGAGTCGCCCACGGGGATGGCCCGCACCCGGCGCAGGAACTCCCGGGGCAGGCCGGTGCCACACCCCAGGTCGCCCGCATCGAACACGTGCTCGGTACCCATCTCCGGCCCTCCTCGCGCCGCTCCGTCCACCCAGTAGAGACGAACCCAGGCCCCGCCCGATTGCATGGCGACCCCGTCCGCCGGCGCCAGTCAGGTAAGGCTGCTTAGAGCGCGAGGGACGGCACGGAAGGGAACCGCGGCTCCCGTCGCCTGGTCCACCGTCCCTGCGACCAGGGCGCCGTGGTCGGGGAGGTACCACAGCCAGGAACCCGTGGAACCTGTGTGGCCCATGAGAGGCGGCAGCCTTAGCCCGCCGGCGAGCAACCGGCCGAGTTCGAACCTCATGAGCCCGAGCCCGTACTCGATCGGCCAGCTGGGGGCGCGGACGTTGGACAGCCGGCGCGGGAAGCCGAACCGGTTGAACCGTTCACTCATGAGCCCCAACGTGCGGGGGTGCTCGAACACCTCCCCCTCGAACAGGCCACGCCCGAAGCGCAGTAGGTCGTGGGTGGTGCTGTAGAGGTCGCCGACGGAGGCGAGCGCCAGAGGGCGGTCGTCGAAAGGACGTGGCCCGAGCCACACGGTCGCGGGAGCGGGGACCGACCCCGCCGAGCGGGCCCCCGGTAGCCACGTGTCGCCCAGCGCCAGGGGCTCGAACAGCATCTCCTGGTACAGGGTCGCCATCGGCTTCCCGGTGACATGCTCGGCCATGACGACAAGTAGCTGGTAGTTCGTGTCGCTGTAGCGGATCTTGGGGCGCGTGCTGCCGGGGGCCGACGGACGGAAGTAAGGTGAAAGCCGGTCGCGCGCCCGCCTGACCGCGCCGGCTGGCGTCCAGCTCAGGTCGGGGCCTGCGATCACCTCGTCGATCAGGCTCTGGCCGCCCGCTGGCTTCTCGGTGAGGTAGTCGGGCAGCCCGCTGAGATGCCCGAGCAGTTGAACGGCGGTGATCTCGTCAGTGAAATCAGTCCCCTCGAGAACGTGGAGGCCCGTGAGGAACTCTCCGGGAAGGTACTTGACTGCTGGCTCGTCGACCCGGAGGCGGCCCGCCTCGTGCAGCCGTAGGATCACCGCCGCGACATAGAGCTTGGTGACGCTGGCGATGAGCCATGGGGTGTCGGCACCCATCGGCGTACCGGCCCGGTCGGCCGTGCCGCAGGCACCCACCCACTCCCAGAGCCCGTCGAGCGTGCACGCGCCGAGGGCGACATGACGGACACCCCGCCGACGACCGAGCCGCTCCAACAGCGACCGCATGAGCGGGACCATCTCCTCCCCGGTAGGCGGTTTCATTCGGTGAGACCTCCAGCGTCGGGTGTACCGGCCCACTGAAGCCTCACTCAGAAATCACGGGCGCGCCATCGCGTCCAGCAAACGGTTCAGTGAGGATGAGCAGAACGGCACGCTGAAGATGGCTGGTCGTCCGTCTGCCGAGGCCCGCTTCCCTCAGACGTTCGGCCAGGCGACGAGCGCTGGTCCGACCGCAGGGTCGAGCGCTTCGAGATCGGCAACGACGATCGGCTTGTCGGCCTGCAGCAGCCGGTCGTAGATCGCACGGTAGAACCCTCTACCTGCGGTATGCCAGAGCCGGTCCGCCAGCGCGGTGAGACGGAGGATGTACCAGCCAAAGGCCAGCTGGCCGGCATCGAACGACCGCTCCATGTCGGCGAGGTCATGGATGGGACGCTCGCTGATGGGGATGTGGGCCGATGCGTCGGCAGCGACACGCAGCAGCGGCAGCGTGCCCGGTTCGCACTCTGCGAGGTAGCCGACCATCCCGAGGTTGCAGAAGAGTTCGACGATCCACAGCGGCGCCGGGGCGACGGGCACCTGCTCGCAGAAGAGGTGCACCAACTCGTGGGGCAGGTACTGGTCGAAGTAGCCGACGAGGACCGGCGGGTCGCCGTAGGTGTCGCGGAGCCGGTCGGACATCGCGGGCGGAGCGAGGGAGAGGAGGTCGGCGCTCACCTCGGCGAAGAGCGGTGCCTCGCCGGCTGCGATGATCGTGTGGTCGACCCAGGTCTGGGGCACACCGTAGATCGGAACCGGAGCGACATCGGGCCAGTCATCGCCATCGGACACGGTCAGCCGGAGCTGGGGCCGCCAACCGAGCTGTTCGACGTGCCAGTCGAGCGCCAACACTGCCCTTGCCGCGAGAGCACGCGCCCGTTCCTCCGTGCCAACGCTCGCACTAACCGCAAACGGGAACCCATCGATCGACACGAGCGGCATCATCAGATCAAAGCATCACGGGCACTCGCTGGTCCAACGAGTCGGTGCAACGTGCCAACGTGCCCGAACGACGGGTCCAGGACGGCCTCCGGCGCGACGGGAAGCTCGGTCGTCCGCCAAGATGCCGAGGTGTGAAGGCTGTTACGGCAGGTGCGCCATGGGCCCTACTTCGTGTTCCAGACCGGTCTCAACCGCAACCGTGACGCGTTGGGAGTCGTCCGGCTCGGTGGGTACCTCGAAGCAGGCCGAGACCGCGGTTGAGCGCGCCAAGCGTGAGGCGTTCGAGGAAGCCTGCGTAGACATCGGAGTAGCGCCCGTTGCAGGCAGTTGGTCGTACCTCCCGAAGGGCGAGGACATCGAGCTTGTCCCTGTCGTCGACGACTGCGACGTCAGTCGTGAAGGTCGTGGTCTCGCGCGTCGTAGGCGCGGCGAACCGCCAGATGACGGGACTGAAGATTGGCCGCCCGTTCGCCGATCCCGGACTCCCACTCCTTCGACATCCGACCCAGTGTCGCGTTGTCCATGACCCCTCCGTCCGGATATGCCTGGGGTCACGCCGAAAGCCGCCGGGCGGAGAACCAGTGCCCGCCGCCTGCACGAGCCGGACGTACGGCATCCTTTTGCAATGGGCAAGCTTGGACGGCGCGGCACGCTCTTCGTGCTTGAAGTCGAGCCGCCGTCGCCTGGCCCGCGTTGGTACTGCCACCGCGACGGTGACCCGGCGCCTGGTTTCCACTCTCCGGAGGAAGCTGTCGTGTGGGGGCTCTCCCGGGCGCGCGGCGTCGTCGTCCGCACGCTGCAGTCGCGCTTCTACGTGGCCGGCGAACGCCCGGCCGACTGGGGTGACGGGCTCGACCTGCGCCTTTGGCCGCCGCCTCCCGAGGAACGAAGGGCAATCGACGACGAATACGCCGCCGCCGCCGCTGAAGCAGCCCGCGATGAGGCGATGTGGCGGCATTACCAGCACGAGCGGGACGTCTGGATCGCGCTGCACGCGCCCGAACTCGCTGGCAACCCGCCGCTTCACGAATGCTCGATCGTTCTCCCCGACGACCCGGACGATGCCATCCATTTCGAAGAGTTCGACGTTTCCGGGACCCTCTGCGGCGCGTGCGCTCGCGACGGAACCTACGCGTTCGGCGATCCGGCGCTCGTCATCGCAGCGGCCAGTCGCCGGCCCGGTGACGATCGCTGGGTCGAGGCGGTCGTGGAGGCGGTGGCCAGGGAACGTTCGTGGTACCACGAGAACCGGCGAGACAGGATCGAGGTCACCCTCGGCCAGGGCGAGCTGTTCCATTTGAGCGCCGCCGCCAATCGCGACTCCATCGTACGGCACGGGCTCGACTGGCGGCGGATGGGCCCCAGTGGAGGCATCGCAGGCAGTCGTTCCGCCGAGCTGCCGGCGATCTTCCTATGCGAGGGTAGGTTCGACGTCGACTTCTTTCTTCGCATGGCGCGCTGGCCTTGCGACCTCTGGGCCGTGAGCGTCGACGACCTCTGGATTGAAAACGGTCCGCCAGGATGGCTCGTCGTTCCGAAGGAGATCGGACCGCATCGGCTTCGGCTCGCCGAGACCGATATTCCGCCTCTGCGTCCGTGATCCGGCAGGCACGCCGACCTGGTCGGCCGATCGCTGGCTAATGCCCGCAGTGTGCGCCTTGGTGGGCCAGAGGATGTGTCCCAGAACAGCCGGCGCACCCTGGTCACTCGCCCGCTCCCTGACCGCCCGAAAACTCGACGCCATGCCGCGGGCTCGTGGCACCCTTGATCGGATGGAGACCAGTCGACTCTGGCGGCCCGTCGGCGAGAACGCCGGCGATGGGTGCCGGCGATACCGGCCGCCCAGAAGGTCGGTCTCTACGATTGCGGTTCATGGCCCACTGGCGAGATCGGTACAACCGCGGGGACCGGGTCGGCGTGTGGACGGAGATGACGAGTCTCGGTCCCGACCTACCCGCCGACGACATGCCGGAGGCATTCGTAGTCGTACGGGAGACGATGCGTCGGGTTCGGAAGAACGTCGCGCGGCTCGCCGAGCTGCTTCCCGCGATCGGCTACATCTTCGACGCGGATGGGCCGGTGTTCGAGCCGCCCCCAGCGAACATCGAGCTTCAGCTGGATGGGCTCGAAGCTCGGGTGGGCCGGCTCCCGCTCGCGCTCCGTAGCTGGTACGAAGAGGTGGGAAGGGTCAACTTTGTAGGGCGGCATCCGCAGTGGGGCTACGAGTATCACGATCCGCTGGTTGTCGACGCCCCGGTGGACTTCGTTCTCTCGGAGTACTGCGGATCGCATTCTCCTGGGGAGGATGCCCCGGCTGGAGCAGAGGCCAACTTGACGCCTGGGCGGGGCCGGCGGAACCTGTCCCACCTCAACTCGCGGAGGTCGCGCGCGAGCTACTTCCAATCTGAGAGGCGCTCGAGGTTGCCCGGTAAGGAGCGGACCGCGCTCGACCTGAGGCGACGCGGACGCTCCGTCCCGAGCCGCACCAGAACCGGGATTGTCGGGCGGGTGCGCCGCAGGTAGCGAGGGGGTGCCAACCCGTGACCGATCGACGGTGCGGCGTGCGGCCTCACCCGCTCCCAGCGCAACAGATCGTTCGCCCTCGTGAATCACGAGCACCCCGCTGAGGGCCGATCCGCCCAGGATCGCCGAATCTGGCGCGCCTCCCAACGCGTCTGGAGGCAGTGCCCGAAGCGCCACCGGCTGATCTAGCGGGAGCAATACCGCCGGAGTGGGGGGACACTCTGAACCGCTCGAGAAGCGCCGATAGGCCGAGCTCGGCCAGGCGACCGATCGTCACAACTGCAGCTCGATCTCGACCGGCAGCTCGATGACCGCTTGGAGCCGCGCGGCGAGCTCGACGTAGAGCTCCTCCTGTGCCTCCGTGCGCCAAAGCACAACCGCGAGCGCGTAGGGCTGCGTCGCGGTGTCGTCGTCCCAGCGGTTGGTGTTGCGGATGACAAGGTGGACCGGCTCGTGCTCGGAGTCGAAGCGATGGCTGAAGACCTTGCGTCCCAGCTGGTTGGCGCCCGCGGAACGAATCGAGGATGTTGGCAGCAGCTTCGAGACCTTGGAGCCGAGCTGGGAGATCGTCGGCGGAGGCGGCGGCTTCCGTGCCGCCTCGTCAGCCGCCACGTCGGGCGTCTCCTCCTCGTCGTCGCCGGCGAGCTCCTCGGGGTCGACCACCTCGTACGCGGCCTCAAGCAGAGCAACGGTCTCCTGCACTTGCTCGATGGTGATCCCGCGGAAGACGTGGAACTCCATTCGGCTCGACAGGTAGTCGAGTCGTCGCGCGCGGGTCTTCGGGTTGTAGCCGAGCGCGACGTCGATGCCTCTCTGTCCACCGGACTGCCTGAACGAGGCGGGGATCGGCAACTCGTAGATGTGCACGCCGTCGACGGCGATCTCATCCTCGGCGACGAGGACGACCCGGTGCGACGTCGACTCGATGGCTTTAGCCATGTTGGGTCGGCCGTAGCCGACGAGCCGACGGACGGCGTCCTGCTGCGCCGCCGGACCACTCGCTTCGATCTCCTTGCCGAACTCAAGCGGCGCTGCGGACGCGAGCACCAGGGCTCGAACCTGGTTGGCGGAGAAGCTGGGGAACCGCGCCTTCACCCCGGCCGCGATCCGAGTGACGAGGGGCGCGGCGAAGCTTGTGCCGCAGGCGTGGATGAGTGGACGGTCGGCCCGCGCTCCCGCACTCACCACCGCCAGCTCGGCGTCGTTGTTGACGAACCGCCCCGACTCGATCCCCAGCGTGCCGCCGCGTTCGACGAGTTCGGGCTTGACTGCCCCGGCGACACCAGGACCGACGCGGGTGAAAGGTGACGGCCATCCGGGCTTCCCCATTGGAACCCGGACCACCGTCTCCCTCGTCGCCAGTCCCGTCGCGGCGGCAGCATCGGTGACGGCGCCGACCGTCAGCGCGAGCATCGCCGGCGCGGGATCGATCAAGCGGGCGTGGTCGGCAGCGAGGAGCCGCTCGGGATAGGTAACAGCGGTGCCATCGTCGACGTCCATTAAGTAGTCAGCCGGCGCGATGTTCCCGGCGCAGGTCACGATCGTGACGTCGTGGCGTCGAGCGAGGTCGTCAATGACCGCGGCGCCGGCAAGCTGGCGCGGTGCCCAGAGGACCGAGCGGGCATTTCCGAGCGACACGTTGATAACCGACGCACCCTGTTCGATGCACCACGTGATGGCGTCGGCAAGATCGTGCTCCCACAGATCCTCATCAGGGAACTCGTTGTTGGCGTCGAGCACACGAGCCGACACGATCCGACAGAGCGGCGGCACGGGCACCGAGCGCGTGATCACCGCCTCGATCGGACCGTGGGCGACGAGTGCCGCGACCATCGTGCCGTGCCCGTGCTGGTCCTCGCCCTCGGTGATGCCGGTGCCGATCGCATCTGCGGCGAGCACGACGCCGGCGAGCAACGGATGTGCGGAGCGGACGCCGCTGTCGACGATACCCACGATCGGCGCGTCATCCGCAGGTGGCGCGACCGGCCGCATGTCGCGCAGCTCGTCGCCGTACAGCTGCGGGAGCGTGAGCGCCGGGGTCGGCAGCACATCGATCCGCGCCACAAAGTCCAGCTCGGCGAGCTCGGCGACTCGACCAGCAGGCACGTAGGCCCGCGCCAGCAGCAGACCGGCGCCATCGTGCGTGAACTTGTCGGCCACGCGCCCGCCGGCTGCGGTGACCGCACTCTCGAGCTCGGTCAGCCAGGACGCGGCGATGTCTCGGTCGTCGGGGTGCCAGCACTCGACGTCGACTCGGAGCAGATCATCGAGCGCGGAGCGGCCGATCGCCGCGCGCAGCGCGTCGGTCATACCATCGTTGGCGTCGAGCGTCCGGAGCGACTCGATGGCGTCGAAGAACGCGGCGTAGGGCTCGTTCTTCCTGCCTTCGGGCACGCCGCGCTGCATCGCGTCGAGGCGCTCGTGGAACACGACGAGCTCGGGGTCATCGGCGAAGGCGACGACGACCCGACGGTCCGATCCGTCGAGGACTCGCAGGCCCGCCAGGCGGAAGGCGTCGAGGTCGACCGGGCCTTCGAGCTCGAACACGAGGATCAGGCGCGGATCGACACCGAGCACCTTCGGTCGCTCGACGTGGCGCATCGCGATCTCCTTGGCGCGGAGCTGGATGCGCTCGCCGTGACCGGGCAGATCGTCGTGCTTCCGTCCGCCGCCGAACCCCTTCTTCTGCCGCCGCTCGCTCGGTTCGAGCGTCCGTGCCAGTCGCAAGAGGTGCAGACCGCGACGGACGCCCCCGGGAGGGGCTAGTCCTGGGAGGTGCTGATCGCTCGTCGCCGTGCCTCTTCTCGCTCCATGCCGTACCGAAGGTGCGCGTCGGTGACGGTCTTGTCGTACCTGCGTACCATCAGCCGGATGGCGTTGAGGCAAACCGACTCGATCTCGGCAGCGCTGAACCCATCGAGCGCCTTCGTCGCCGACTGAACGTCGATGTCGACCTTCACACCTCGCAGCTTGCGCTCCAAGAGCGCGCTTCGCGCTGTAGCGTCCGGCAGGCCGAACGTTATGACCTCGTCGAACCGGCGCCACACCGCTGAGTCGAGCAGTGACGGATGGTTCGACGTCGCCACGAAGATCGAGTCGGCGTTGTTCTCGTCGATGATCTGGAGCATCGCTGCGACGACACGCCGCAGCTCGCCGTGATCGGACCGGTCAGAACGCTCGCGTCCGAGCATGTCGAACTCGTCGAACTGCAGCACCCACGATCCAGTGTTCAGGAAGCCGAAGATCTGCTCAAGGTTCCGGGCCGTCTCACCTAGGTACGACGACACCACCGTCGCCAGCTGGATTCGAGCGACCGCGAGCCCGAGCTCGCCCGCGATGGCCTCACCGGTCACGGTCTTGCCCGTGCCGGGAGGCCCGACGAGCAGCAGGCTCGATCGTGGCTCCACACCATGGGCGCGCAGGGTGGAGCGCTGCCGGAACTCGTCGACGATTGAGTCGAGCACCGTCATGATCGTCTCGTCGAGCACGAGGTCCTGGAAGGACCAGCGGGGCTGGATGATCGTAAGGAGCGGGTGGTCGTCGCGTGACTTCGGCAGGGGCTTCAGCGACGAGACCTGAAGTGGCCGGCGACGCGCCGACGCCTGCGGGGGCTCGGCGAGGATCGCGGCCAGCTCGTCGGCCAGGAGATCGTGGCGCTTCCGTCGCTCGTCAGCTATGACCGCCTCGGCCGCCGACTGGAACGCGGCGTCGTCGCCCCGTGAGTAGCTGCGGATCAGTGCCTTCACGAGGTCGCTGCGGGCCAAGAGTCACCTCCCATCTGGTCAGCGTATCCAGGCGGTGTGACGGCGTCGGCGACCCTCATCGCCCAGGCGCCAGCTGTGCCCGATACGGACACCGCATGAAGTCCTTCTCAAGTGACGTCAGCCGGGCACTTGCAGCACGTATCACCGTGCGATGCGGCCGAAGTCCGACACGACGAACCGATCCGACGGGGGTTCGGACTAGAACCGAGGATGCAGTTGGCACCGGAGCGGCCCTCCCAGATCGACGGCTCCGGCGTCGCGGGAGGAGCGCCCGAGGGCCGGACTTCCCGGCCCCTGCCTAGACGACGACCACGCGCACGAGCTTCTCCAGGCCCCGAAAGTCATCACCATTCCGGGTGTACAGGGGCAGGTCGAGCGCGAGTGCCGTGGCCGCGATGAGGAGGTCGACAGCTCGGGGGCCGCGTGCCTTTCGGCCAGTGGCCGCCACTGCGGCGAAGACCCGGCCGTAGGCACGAGCGGCCTCCGCGTCGAATGGGATGGGATCGAAGGCGGCTTCGGCGCGCTGCAGGCGGTCCTGGCGGCTGCTTCGCTCGTCGGGATCGGCTGAGGCGTGCGGGCCGGCTGCGAGCTCGGCCATCGTGAGAGCGCTGACGGCGATTGCCCGCGGAAGGCGGTCGACATCGACCTCCTCGAGATCGATTAGGGCGGACGTGTCCAAGACCCCCCGCTCAGGCCGCTCCTCCCTAGCCACGTGGCAGTGGGTCTTGGTCCGCAGCGGCGTCGAGATCGGCTCGGAAGCGCTCGTAGTCGACCGGTGGGGCGCTCCTGAACACCGCTACGGCGGCTTCCGTGGCAACGAACCGATGGCGACGGAGCGGCGTCAGTTCACCCACGGGCACACCATTGCGCGTCACCACGAAGCTCGCGCCCTCGTCGAGTTCGCGCATGATCTCGCCGCTGCGATTGCGTAGCTCTCGCTGACTGATCTCCCGGCTCACGGTGGGGAAGTGTAGCACGGGGTGCTACGGGCTCTGGAGCCGGCTGGGAGGCCAGTGAGGGGTGTCCCCGATCGACGGTGCGGCGTGCTCTTCGGGCTGGACAGATCGACGCGGGCCATCCGGGGTGATGACTTTCGTAGTGCAGAAGGTGCGTGTGGAGATCCACTCCTCCGCTCGACGCCACGGGATCGCCGACGACGACATCCTCCACGCTTTCGAACACTCCATGGCCATCGACGATCTCGGCGACGGCCCTGACCGGTGGCTTGTCATCGCCCCTTCGCGCCGTCTTCCGGAGGCTCCTCGAGCCATGACCAAGCGCATCTACGGACGCGCGGAGTCAGGCAAGCCCATGGATGACGACCTCATTGAAGCCTTAGCCGACGAAGCGGAGGCTGGCTACGATGTCGACGCGATCATCTCCCGTCGCGCCAAGCGCGGCCGAAGGAGTGACCACTTCATGGTCATGTTGGGCGCGCTACTGATCATTCTCACCGCGTCCCTACAGATGATCAGACGCCCTTGGCCATGTTGGCGAAGCGGGTGTAGTGGTCGAGGAAGGCGAGCTGGGTCATGCCAGTGGGGCCGTTGCGGTGCTTGGCCACGATGACCTCGGCGGTGCCGCGGTCGGGGGAATCGCGGTTGTAGACCTCGTCGCGGTAGAGGAAGACGACCACGTCGGCGTCCTGCTCCAGCGAGTTGTGGGCCACCACGCCGTTGGCCACGAAGTTGTGCGTGCCGTCGACGGTGGCGTCGAAGGTGGGTTGCTCCCCGAGGGGTGAGATCTCCACGACCTGGTCCCAGAACACGTCGGAGGTGGCGAGGGCGACCAGCTCGGGGCCCTGTACCAGCTCGCCCATGCGCCGCAGGTGGTCCCGGGAGAACCGGCGGGGCCGGCCCTCGCTCCCGAGAAGGAAGGAGCCGCCGTGCCGGTCGCCGAGGTGGGCGGCGAGCTCGCGGTGGGTCACGCCCGCGGACGCGGCCGCCGCCTCGACCCGGCCCGCCACCTCCCACGGCACGAAGTCCCGGTCTGGTTTGGCTTCGCCGTTGCCGAGGATCGACAGCGCCTCGGGAATGGACGCGCCGCCTGCCCCATGGCACCCGACGCCCACGAGGAACCGGGTCTGGTTGTCAGCGCCCTCGATGCGAACGCGCCAGGCCTCCTGGTAAGCCGCCTTGCGGGCCGGGCTGACCCGGCAGCGCACGTCCATTCGCAGCAGCAAGCGCCGCACGCCGTCGGCCATTCGCCGGCTCGGCGTCGAGTAGTACACCTGGACCTTCTGGCCCCTGCGGTTGCGGCTCACCCTGATCGAACCGCCCGCCGCCCACAGATGGCGCAGGAACAGCCGGAGCTGGTCGTCGGGAAGGCGGTACAGCACCTCGGGGACGAACTTCTCGTGCGATCGTGACCCCCAGATCCCCAGCGGCTCCAACCAGTTCCGGATGGGGTGGCGGCGACCAGGAGTCACCCGGTAAGGGCTGGGCAGCCGCAGCAACCCGGTGCCCCCGACGTTGGGGCCGGTGACCTCGCTCCCGAACAGGCGGCGGGCGGCGTCGGTGACAACCGCGCTGTTGGCCGGGTCGGCCGCCGAGCACCTCACGTCCGCGGGGCCGATCGACCCGTTGCCCAGGAGGTGGGCCAGCAGGACGACCTCGTCGTCGTCCCAGGGGGCGCCGGGCGCGACCGGACCGGCGCGGCGCGGTACGGCCAGGTGGTCGCCGGGAGCGAGCGTGCCGAGGGCACGCCACCCCGAAACTGTACGGAACGGGTGGTTGGCCGTGGCATCGACCTCATGGCCCGACGCCAGCCGCAACCGGTACACCGGCCTTATGCCTGAGGGGAACACCTTGGTCATCGGCGCCGCCACCAACCGCCACTCGTCGTCGAGCGACCAGACGTCGGGCCGGTCCTGGCTCAGCAGGAGCTCGCCCAGTGTCCGCTCGGTCCCGTCGGCCATTGCGACCCGTGTCGTCGCCGGCATGCACCCGCTCTCTCGCAGGTCGGCCAACTGGGGACGCTTGTCAGCCCGTGACTCGAGACCGCGCGAAAGCTGGGACAAGGCGACGACCGGCACCTCGAGCTCGCGGGCCAGGATCTTGAGGCCCCGGGAGATCTCGGACACCTCGACCTGGCGGTTCTCGGCGCTCTGGCGGCCGGCCATGAGCTGGAGGTAGTCGATGACGATGAGGCCCAGGCCTGAGCGGCTCTTCAGGCGCCGGGCCTTGGCCCGGATCTCCATGACCGTCAGGTGAGGGTTGTCGTCGATGTAGACCGGGGCCTCGGCCAGGCGACCGACGGCGTGGCTGATCTTGGGCCAGTCGGCCTCGAGCAGACGGCCGTTGCGCATGCGGGTGGCGTCGACCCGGGCCTCCGAGCACAGCATCCGTTGGGTGAGCTCGAGGTGGCTCATCTCGAGGGAGAACAACAGCACGGGGGTGCGGCTCTCGACGGCCGCGTGGGTGACGATCCCCAGGGCGAACGACGTCTTGCCCGTGCCAGGCCGGCCCCCCACGATGACCAGGTTGGAGGGCTGGAGGCCGGCGAGCTGTTGGTCGAGGTCGATGTAACCCGTGGGCACGCCGGTGATGTCGTTGCCCCGCTCGAACAGCGCCTCGATGCGGTCGAGCTGGCGCTCGAGGAGGTCACGCAGGGGCGCCAGGGTGTCGGTGACCCGGCGTTGGGCCACGTCGAACACCATGGCCTCGGCTTCGTCGATGGCGGCGGTGACGTCGTCGGGCATCGAGTAGCCCATCTCGGCGATCTCGCCCGCCACCCCGATCAGCTTGCGCAGCAGGGCGTGCTCCTCGACGATGCGGGCGTAGCGGGCCGCGTTGCCGATGGCGGGGGTGTTGGCCTGGAGGCCGACGAGGGCGGGCGGGCCACCGATGGCGTCGAGCAGCCCGGCCCGGCGCAGCTCCTCGGCCACCGTGACCGGGTCAGCGGGCTCCCCCTGGGCGTAGATCGACGTGATGGCGTCGAACACGTGGCCGTGGGCCGGCCGGTAGAACGACTCGGCACCGAGCTGGAGCTCGACGGCCGAGACGATGGCGTCGCGGCTGAGCAGCATGGCCCCCAGCAGGGACTCCTCGGCTTCGAGGTTATGAGGGGGCACCCGGCCGCCACTGCTGCTGCGGGCGGGCGGGCGGCGGCGGCGCGCGTCTTCGAGGGGTTGGACCATCGGCGTCACGAGCCTCGCCCCTCGGCCATGGGGACCGCTAGGGGATCTTCCTGTGGGCGAAGCTCCCACCCCTGGGGATTAGAGGGGTCGAACATACGTTCGACCATTGTAACCCCCAGGTGACGGGCTACTGCGCCACGACCTCCACCTGGAGCCGGACCTCGACGTCGGTGTGGAGCCGCAGGGCGACCTCGTGGGAACCGAGGCTCTTGATGGGCTCGTCGAGGCTGATGCGGCGGCGGTCGACAGTCACACCCGTCTGGGCCAGGACGGCCTCGGCCAGGTCGCCGACGGTGACCGAACCGAACAGGCGGCCTTCGCTCCCGGCCCGAGCCGGGATACGGATGACCGTGGGAGTCAGCTTGCGGGCGACCTCCTCGGCCCCCTCGCGGTCGCGCGCCTCCTTGAGGGCCCGGGCCCGGCGCATGCCCTCGGCCTGGGCCAAGGCACCGTCGGACGCCCGCAGGGCAAACCCCTTGGGCACGAGGTAGTTACGAGCGAAGCCGTCGGCGACGTCGAGCACGTCGCCTTTGCGGCCTACGTTGGGCACGTCGGCCCGAAGGATGACCTTCACTCCGACTCCTCCTCGGTGCTCCCGTCGTCGCCCGCGGTGTCGGTCAGTTCGTCGGCACCGTCACCGGGCGCAGCCTCGCCGGCCGCCGGCCCGGAGCTCGGGCCCCCGAAGCCACCCCGACCACCGTCGCGCGGCGGTCGGCCGCCCCGGCCCGGGCCCCGCTCGTTGACGGCCCGCTGGGTGTAGGGCAACAGAGCGAGCTCGCGGGCCGTCTTGATGGCGATGGCCACGTCACGCTGGTGCTGGGAGCAGTTGCCCGACACCCGGCGGGCACGGATCTTGCCCCGGTCGGACATGAAGCGGCGCAGCAGGTTGACGTCTTTGTAGTCGACCCAGTCGATGTGCTCTTTGCAGAAGATGCACACCTTCTTCTTGACCCGCCGGCCGGTGTCTTTCGGCGTGCGCCGCCGTTCGCGGTCGCGCTCGCGGTCCCGAGCCATTAGAAGGGCTCCTCCCCGTAGTCGTAGGTCGGGCCGGGGTCGGACGACGCCGGCGCCTGGGGACGGGACGACCCGCCGCTCGGGGCCCCGCCGGGACCTCCGCCGTCGGCCGGGCCCCTCCTGTCGTTCTTGCGGACCTCCGCGGTGGCCCACCGCAGCGACGGGCCGACCTCGTCGGCCACGACCTCGACCTTCGACCGCCGGTCTCCCTCGGGGGTCTCCCACGAGCGCTGCTCGAGGCGGCCGGTGACGACCACGCGGGCGCCCTTCTGCAGGGACTCGCTGACGTTCTCGGCCATCTCCCGCCAGCACACGATGTCGAAGAACGACGTGACCTCACGGCGCTCGTTGGTCTGGCGGTCGTTCCACGTGCGGTTGACGGCCAACCCGAAGGTGGCCGTGGCTTGGCCCGTGGCCGTGAACCGAAGTTCAGGGTCGCGGGTGACGTTACCTACCAGGGTGACGGTGTTTCCGTTGGACATGATCTCACGCTCCGTTTGGACGCGGGCTGCTCTCGGTCGCCCCATGGGCGACGACGTTGGCCGGCGGGGCCGTCTCGGGGCCAGGACGGCTGGCCGGTCGGGGCGGGCGGGCGGCGATGCTGTCGGGCAGCCTGATGACCTTGTGGCGCAGGACCTCGTCGGCCAGGGTCAACGACCGGTCGAGCTCGGCCATGACGGCGGGCTCGGCAGTCGCCTCTACGAGGACGTAGTAGCCCTCGCGCTGGTGGCGGATCTCGTAGGCCAACCGGCGCTTGCCCCAACGGTCGACCCGACCGGGGTTGCCGCCACGGGAGCGGACCAGCTCGGTCGAACGGTCGACCGCGGCCCGGATGGCGTCGTCCTCCAGGCTCGGGTCGTAGATGACCATGACTTCATAAGGGCGCATGAGCGTCCAACGCCTCCCTCTGGACCTGACCAGATGTGTGCAGGGCCCCGGGCGCGTGACTCGGGGCAGGGTGTTCGGTTGTGAATGCATGGTAACCCGACACGGGCACCACGATGGCACGGGGGTATGACAGTGAGCGGGGGAGGGCTACCCGGGGGCTGGGGGAACCCGGGCTGCCACTCCCCCTGGGCAAACCCTAGCCAGTCAGACCGTTGCTGGGAAGGCCGGCCCCGAGGTTGGGGAGCTGAGGGAGCAGCGGGAGCCCGGGCCAGGGTGGTTGGAGCAGCGAGGGCGGCGGCCCCAGTGGGAGGCGCTGGTCGGGCCCAGGGGCGGGCGGGCCGGCGGGCGGGCCGGTGACTGCGACTTCCGGGGGCGGCAACGGGAGAGGCCCGTGGCGCGGGGCGGGAAGGGAAGGGGCAGGAACCGGGCCCGTCCACCCCGAGGGCGACACGGAGGGCAGGACCTGGCCCAGCCCCAAGCCGGTGGGGGGGGTCGGAAGGGTGTCCTGGGGGCCAGGCAGGACGTCGCCGGGCGGGGCCGGTACCGGGCGGATGGGGCGGTCGGGTACCGGCCCGACGAGCTCGGACAGGAGGGTGGGGAGGCGGGCCGCCAGGTCCGTAGGTGAGGGGCTTCCTCCCGCCTGGGAGGAGACGGCCGCGCCTCCGACCAGTCGGGCCAAGGCGGGGAGGGCGAGCGGGGCCCCCCTCGGTGGTCCCTGGTCGATCCCCAGCACCGCAGCCAACGACGCCGGCCGGCCTCCCCGGTGCCCGACCGGCACGGCGGTGGCCAGGGGGCTGTCGCCGGGGGGCGGGAGGAGGCCGGCGACCGCGCCCCCCAGCGCGGTCCCCCCGACCGAGGCCCCGGCCAGGTCGGCACCCGAACCGTCGGGACCAGACAGCGTCACACGGGGGAGGTCCACCGCCGGGAGGTCCACCGCCGGGAGGTCCACCGCCGGGAGGTCCACCGCGGGGAGGTCCACGCCCGAGAGGGCCCTGCCCACACGCTCCAAGCCCGCAAGGTCGGAAAACGAAGGATCTCCCACGGCCATGACCGCGCCGGGGAGGCTCAGGCCCTCGAGGCCGGGAGCGACAGGAGGCGCAGGGACGCCGTCGGCCGGTGGTGACGAGGGCAGGGTGGACGCACCCGGCACGGGCGTCTCGGCCATAGCACCGGCGCCGCCGAGCGGTCCGGTAGGCGCCCGGACAGCAGGCACCGGCCCGCGGCCGGGCATGGCCGTCACAGTCGGGCCGGCTCGCGCCACAGCCGGGCTGAGGCGGACGGGGGGCGGACCTCCGGCGGGCGGCAGGGCTACTGCGACCGAGGTCGTGGTCCGGGGCGGCGCGGCCTGTCGGCCCGGGTCGGGAGTACCAACGGCCAGGACCGACAGTCCCACGGCCAAGGCGGCGGCCGAGGCGCCCCCGACGAGGCGCTCCAGCGTGGGAGCGACGACGGCCACCTGCCCGAGGGCCTCGCCCACGGGCGACCCGCCGGCCGCCGAGCCCCGGCCCAGCAGCCGTTCGGCCCAGTCGCGCAGCGCCCGCAGCGGACCGCCGCCACCCCAGGCGGCAACCGCCACCGGCAACGGCAACACCGACCTCCGTAGGACGCCGGCCACGTCGGCCAGCTCGGACACCCGGCCCCGGCAGTCCTCGCACCGGCTTAGGTGGAGGTCGACCTTGCGGCGGGCCCGGGCCGACGCAGAACCGGCGACGTAGCCGCCCAGCAACCCGAGCGTGACCGCGCAATCGGGCCGGGCGTGGTTGCGGACGTGGGCCTGGAAGTACTCGGCCCGCAGCCGCGACCGGGCACGCACGGCCAGTTGAGCGGCATTGTTGGGCGAGACGCCGAGGACGGCCCCGGCGTCGCGGGTCGACCGCTGCTCGACGTCGATGAGCCACAGCGCCCGCCGCCAGCGGTCGGGGAGGCGGGAGTAGGCCTCGGCTATCACCCGGCCGTCCTCCCGGGCGAGCAGGGCGTCGGGCGGTTCCAGCTCGGCCTCGGCAAGAAGGGCCGCCACTCCCGGGGCGGGGCGCTCGCCGGCTCGGTCGGTGGGCTCGGCCCGCCGGGACCGGCGGACGATGTCGCGGGCGCTGTTGCGGGCGGTGACGGCCAGATAGGACCGGAAGTCACGGGTCGCGGGGAGCGACACCAGGAGCTTGGCGAAGGCGTCGGCCACGGCGTCGGCCGCGTCGTGGGGGTTGCGGACCACGGCCTGGGCGGCAACCAGGGCGGCCCCCGAGTGACGCCGGTAGAGCTCGTCGAAAGCCCCGGTCTCCCCCCGCCGGGCGGCGTCGACCAGTTCGGCGTCGCTGGCCCCCTCGGCGTCGCGGAGCGGGGCGAGGTGGGGTGCAGCCATCAGAAAAGTTCCGCGACCCGCGTCATCGACAGCTCCGACGGCCGTCTACATGCCAGAGCGTCCGCCTCTCCGAGTAGGTCGGGGGTCGGAGAGACGGACGCCTCCATGACCGCGGGCGGGCCGGCCACCGGCGACCGCTCACTCACAAGGCCCTCCCACCGAGAGCACCGAACCAGGGCCTACGCCCAGAGCCGGGAGCGATCCCTGGGGCACCTCCAGCGCGTAGCGGTAGGGGCCGGGAGGTGGATAGTCCGGGCAGTCGGGGCGGTCGTCGCACGGCTCCATGTCCGTCGCCGCCAGATAGCGGCCGCCGGCGTCGAACCAGGCGATCGAGAGCGCCAGGGGGGTCGCCCGCATGAAGAAGCGAGTGGTGGTGTCGGCCGGGAAGGCGAACAGCATGCCGTCGTAGCCGCCCAGGTCGGTGTGGCCCATCAGTCCCCGGCTCTGCTGGAGGGCCGTCTGGGCCAGGAGGGCGCAGCGCACCGCCTCCACCGTGTCGACCCGGAAGGCGATCTCCCCGAAGCCCTCGACGGGGGCACGGCCCTCGGTCCGGAAGAACGGGTCGGCCGGGCTGTCGGCGCCTTTGACGACCAGGCTGACCACGCCCGCAACCAGCAGCACGACGATCATCCACTGCTGAGCCCCGGGCCCGGGTGGGAAGCGGGGTGCCCGCCGCCGGTCGCGCTCGTGGAGGTCACGTGGCTTGCGGGCCGGGGCAGGGGCGGTAGCCGCCTCGCTCACGCCGACCGACCGGCGGCGTCAGGCCAACCCCCGAGGTGGGTCGTCACGAAGTCGGCCGAGACGTGGTAGCTCTCGGCATCGGACGGGAAGCGCCCCTCCCGAACGTCATCGGCGAAGGCGGCCACGGCAGCGACGGCGTCGGCCTTCAGTGACGCGTAACGGCGGACGAAGCGGGGTAGGACCCGGTCCTCGAGCCCCAGCAGGTCGTGGAAGACGAGCACCTGGCCGTCGCACCAAGGGCCAGCCCCGATCCCGATGGTGGGGACGCCGACCGCGGCCGTGACGGCCCGGGCGACCTCGGCCGGGACCCCTTCGATCACGATGGCAAAGCAGCCCGCGCCCTCAAGGGCCTGGGCGTCGGCCACCAGGGCGGCGGCCGCCTCAGGCTGCTGGCCCTGGACCCGGTAACCGCCCATCGTGTTCACAGACTGCGGCGTGAGGCCGACGTGGCCCATGACCGGGACCTGGGCGTCGGCCAGCGCCTCCACCATCGGCACCCGCACGGCGCCGCCCTCCAGCTTCACGGCCCGGGCGCCGGCCCTGATCAGCGTGGCCGCGTTGCGCACGGTGTCCTCCACCGAGACGTGGTAGGTGAGCCACGGCAGGTCGGCCACGACCAAGGCGTCGGGCCGGGCGCGGGCCACGGCGGCCACATGGTGGACCATGTCGGCCAGCGTCACTTGGAGGGTGTCGTCGTAACCGAGCACGACCATGCCGACCGAATCGCCCACCAGCACGATGTCGGCGCCCGCTTCGCTGGCGATGCGCGCCCCGGGTGTGTCATAGGCCGTGACCATGACGAGGGGGACGCCTCCTTTGCGTGCTCTGACGGCTGGGACGGTGATGTTCTGGGCCACTTGCGCGTCTCCTCCCGTCCAGCGCCATCGGGCTGCCGGCGGTGCCGTGAGTCTACTGTTGGACCGTGGCGATCACCCCTGCCTCCCCCGTCTGCGAGAACTGCGCCCGCGACGAGGAGGACCTGACCTCGGTGTGGCCGCCCGTCAATCCGGGCGCCGAGCCCGCCGCCTCACAGTTGTGGTGCCCCGAGTGCGTGGCCCGCTTCCCGCACGAACCGGCGGACGACGAGGGCTAGGCGCTTGCAGCCCGTGCGTCGGGGGCGCAGCCCCCGAGGCAACCAGCCCCTACCGCGTCAGGGCAGGTCGGGGCGGCGCACGTCGGGACGGGGAACAGTTGACGGCGTGGGGAAGCTGGGGGGGCTGATCAGCACCGGCGTCGTGGTGGGCGGGGCCGCAGGCTCGGTGGTCGGGGTGGTGAGGGGCTGGGAGGCCGGGGCCAGTGTGGTCGTCGGTTGAGCCACCGTGGTGGTGGTGGTCGTCTCGGCCACCTGCTCGCTGGCCGGAGCGGGCGCCACCGTCGTGGTCACCCCCGGGGTCGACGAGTTGAGTTGGGCGGCGTTCACCGCCGGCAGGGTGGCCGACCGGCCGTCGCCCGGGGCGGCCGCGTTCATGAAGTTGCGGAAGATCAGAGCCGGGAGGGTGCCACCCGAGACCTTGGCGACCCGCTGGACGTTGTAGAGCGAGCGGGACTGGCCCTCGGCGTAGCCGATCCACACGGCGGTGACCAGCTTCTCGTTCGCACCTACGAACCAGGCGTCGCCGTACTCGTCGGTCGTCCCCGTCTTGCCCCACACGTCGCTGTTGGGCAGCGACGCCAGGTAACCCGAACCCCGGTTCACGACCAGACCGAGCACCGACTTCACCTTCTGGGCCACTTCCTCGGGGATGGCCCGGCGGGCACCGGTCGGCTTGTCCTCGACGACCGTCGTGCCGCCTTCGGTGATCCGGCTGATCACCCGGGGGTCGACGTGGATGCCGTCGCGGTAGAACGTCAGGTATGCGGTGGCCATCTCCATGACCGAGACCTCCTGGCTCCCCAGGGTGATCGACGGCACGGGCGTCAGATCGGACGTGATCCCGAGGTTCTTGGCCATGTTGACGACGTTGGCCGGGCCTACCTCGTCGACAACCTGGGCGTAGACCGTGTTGACCGAGTGGACCGTGGCCTCAGCCAGGTTGATGTAACCGAACCCGGTGTTGCCGTAGTTGTTGACCTCCTGCTCCCAACCGGGCAGCGGCCCGATCTTGGCCGGGGCCGGGTAGTACTTCGAGTCGACAGGGATGCCTTGGTTGATGGCCTCGGCCAGCACGAACGGCTTGAAGGCCGAACCACCCTGGCGCCCGCCCCCGCCCCCCTCCTGGCCCACCGCCACGTTCACCTGCGACTGCGACCAGTCGCGGTTGCCGACCATGGCGACCACCCGGCCCTCGGGGTCGAGGGAGACCAGGGAGCCAACGGGGTCGTCGGGGCCACTGAGGGTGTCATAGACGCTCCGGTAGGCCATGGCCTGGACCTTGGGGTCGAGGGTCGTGTGCACCCGCAGCCCGCCCCGCAACACCCGGTCCTCGCCATAGGCGGCCACCAGGCGCTGGCGCACGTACTCCACGAAGTACTCGGCCCCGTTGGACACGTTGGTGAAGGTGGTGTCGGCCGGTTCGGGGGTGAACACGTACTGCTCGATGCGGGTGGCCTCGGCTTCGTCGGCCTGCTCCTGGCTGATCGAGCCGTCCTTGACCATGTTGCGCAGGACCGACGTCCGTAGGTAGTAGGCCGTCTCGGGGTCGTTGAACACGTCTCCGGTCGAGGGCGTACGGATCAGCCCGGCCAGGTAGGCCGACTCCTTGAGGTCGAGCTCGGTGACGTCGTTCTTGCCGAAGTAGGCGATGGCCGCAGCCTGGATGCCGTAGGCCCCCCGGCCGAAGTAGACCGTGTTGAGGTACTTCTCCAAGATCTCGGGTTTGGTGTACTGCCGCTCCAGCTTGACGGCCACGACCGCCTCTTTGAGCTTGCGTACGAGCGTGCGGTCGTCGCCCACGATCTGGTTCTTCACGTACTGCTGGGTGATCGTCGAGCCGCCCTGGGTCACCCCGCGGCTACGAATGTCGGCCCACGTGGCTCTCAGGATGCTCCACGGGTCAACGCCCCGGTGGTTGAAGAACTGGCGGTCCTCGGAGGCGATGATGGCCGCCTGGGTGATGGCCGGTACCTGGTCGATCGACACCGGGTAGCGGTTCTCGACCCCGTGCAGCTCGGCGATCTGCTGGCCGGAGGCGTCGTAGATGAGCGTCGTCTCGGCCAGGGGGGCCTCGGACGGCAAGGGGATCTGGGTGATGACCCACGCCGCTCCGGCCAGCCCCGTGAAGGCCAAGAAGGCGAACATGAACCAGATGCGCCGGTAACGCCAGAACCGCCCGGGCCGGCGCCCACCCGGACCGCGTCCCCGGGCGCGCCCGCCTTGGGGACCAGCGCCGCCGGGGCGGCGAGCGGGACCACCGGGCTGAGCGGGGCCCGGGCCTCGGCCCCGAGCCCGTGA
>JBFMCT010000014.1 GCA_040754375.1 Actinomycetota bacterium | reverse complement strand
CTCGAAGCAGCCCGTCTCCGCCGCCTCACCTACCATCGCCAGCACACCTCGAAGCCAACCGACCAGGGACCCCGCGATGCGGACTGATCGATCCGGGATCTCTATCGCGAACTCAGAAACAGGTCACAGCTGCTCGAAGGTGCTCGATCGCGTTCCAATTCACGTGGCTCGCCTGTACAGCACCCGCAAGCGCCAGCCTTACATTGTCGTAGATCGTATGGATCGGTGCTGCGTCGAGATCGAGGCAGACATTGATCCTGGCAGAGGCCCCCAGTGAGCGGAGAACGTATTCGAAGTTCGTCGAGCCGAGTGCCTCGAAGACACGTACTGCCTCTGGCTCGAGCGGGGCGCTGGTGGACATCCGGGCGCGGTCGTACAGGGACGGGTAGTCGAAACCCGGCCAAACTGCGCGGCTGGCGCCGTTTCCGAGGAGGAGGCCAGACCACTGATAGGTGTCCGAGATCTCGGACCAGTCGACGAGGCGATCATCGACTGTAACAGGTACTGTTACAACAGCACCTCACAGCGTTCGACGTGGGCTTCCGATGCAGATGAGGTGGACACTTCCGAGCGTGGTTTCTAGGACCCGTTGTCGGCTGGCGGGGCCAGCAGCCTGCCTAAGAGGTCGGCCGCGTCCCGGTCGGCTTCGGGGAGGAAGTGGGCGTAGACGTTGAGGGTGACGTTGGGGTTGCGGTGGCCGAGGCGGCCGGCGACGGTGCGGATGTCGACCCCGTTGGCCAGCAGGCGTGTGGCTACGAAATGCCTCAGGTCGTGGAGCCGCACCTCGGGCACGCCGGCCCGCTTGGCGAGGCGGGCGAAGGCCTGGGTGATGTAGGCCGGGTTCCAGCTCTCCATCCCGTCGGGGGAGTCGGAGAACACGAAGCAGTCACCCGACAGCGCCGCCCCGGCGCCGGCGGCGACCTCGTCGGCCACCGCCCGGTGGCGTCGCAAGGCCTCGATCGTGCCGGCGTCGATGGCGATGCGGCGGGAGGTGTGCGTCTTGGTGTCCTTCTCGGCCAGCCCGTCGAGGCCATGGACGATCCCCCGCCGGATCCGCACGACGCCGGCATCGAGGTCGAGGTCGGACCAGCGCAGCGCCACCAGCTCGCCCCGGCGAGCCCCTGTGGCCGCTGCCAGCTGCACGTAGGTGGCGAAGGCGGGGTTCTTCTCCTGAGCCAGGGCGAACAGGCGCATGACCTCGTCGGTCTCAGGTGGGCGGATCTCCGGCGCCGTCCGGCGTGGGGGAGTGGCGAGGCTGACCGGGTTGGACGGGAGCCAGCCCCACCGCGCGGCCTGGGCCATGGCCCGGTGGAGGACGTTGTGGGCCCGGTGCACGGTGGCGGGAGCGAGGGGCTTGCCGCCCCGGCCCCCGCGCCTCCCGATGGCCCGGTAAGCGTTGTCGACCCGGGCCGGCGTGAGCGCCGAGAGCGGCACGGAACCGATGTGGGGACCGAGGTGCTTGTCGATGATCATCCGGGTGACGCTCTGCGTGGAGGGGCTGAGGTCCTCCTGGGCGTGGTCGAACCACCGCTCGAGGGCATCGGCAACCGTCATCGACCGGGTGGGCGCCGACTCGGGGGCCTGGTTGATCATCGTGGCCAAGGCCCGCTGGGCGTCGCGCTTGCCGCCCCGCACGGTCTTGCTGGTGTAGCGCTTCAGGCCGCTCACCGGGTCGCGCCCGTGAAAGACCCGGAGTTCCCATGTGCCCTCGCTGCGCTGCCTGAGGGAGCCTTTCATGCCCATCCACCTCTCTTGGGGATGGCAAACGTTAGACCAAAGATGGGCAAGAGATGGGCAACGGCCCCCTCGGGCCAGGCCAGCGGGCGGCTACAACCCCGCTGACCAGCTACTTTGTGGTGGAGGTGAGCGGACTCGAACCGCCGACTTCCACGTTGCGAACGTGGCGCTCTACCAGCTGAGCTACACCCCCGGCGTGGGGACGAGGTTACTCGACAGGGGGGTTGGTGCGGGATTCGATGGCGGCTTGGAGGCGGGCCTGCAGGACGGTGGTGGTGAGATCGCCGCGGGTGCGTTCCAGGACGGCTCGCAGGGCGTCGACCTGGCGGCGCAGGCCGCCGGTGACGGCGTCGGGGTAGTCCATGGACATGAGCAGGCCGTAGACGTCGTCCATGGCGGTGAGCAGGCGGCTGGCGTGGTCGAGGTCGCCGGCCCGCAGGCGGTCGAGCAGGTGGCGGCGCAGTTCGGTGGCGGCCTCGGCCAGGCCGCCCAGCCACGAGGAGGCGCCCACTGCCAGCTCGGTGAACGAAGGGAGGTCCCCTCCCTCGACCAGGGCGGCGGTCAGGCGGGCCTCGGCGTACTCCTTCTCGGCGTCGTGAAGGGGGCCGGTGGCGGCCAAGGCCGGGAAGGGACCAAGGGCGTGCTGGGCCTGGCGGAGGGAGGCCTCGGCCTCGTCGGCCAGGGAAAGGGCCTCGGCCGGCTCCAGGCGGTGGACGGCCCGGATCGAGCTGCCGCACGCCCTGATCGTGCGCCGGCAGGCCCCGATGGCGGTTTCGCGGGCGGCGTGGGCTGCGTCGAGGTGGTGGCGCAGGCCGGCCGCTAGCCCGGCAAGGTGCTCGCCGCCGGTCATGGGGGCCGGGCGGCCGGTGTCAGGTCGCGGACCGGTGGAGCAGGGCGGGCTCCGCGCCCAGCCAGCCACTGTCGCCGTCGTCCCAGTGGCCGTCGACCTCCCGGCGGGCCTCATGGCGGCGGGCTGTAGGCAGGAGCCTCACCTTGAGGTCGCGTTCGGCGAGGGCATTGCGCTGGCGCACCAGCAGGGCCACATAGCCGAAGAGCAGCACGTCGGCGGCCACGTGGACGACCCACAGGAAGCGCAGCCCGGGCACGGCCCCGAGCACCAGCGTGGTGCCGGCCGCTACCAGCAGGGCGGTGAGGATGTCCTTACGGCGCCGCCGGGCGTTGCGGCGGGCCATGGCCGCCCGGCTCGCACCGGCGGTGGCCATGCGGCCGTTGGCCACGGGAAGCACGGTCACGGGCGCCAGACGAGGCACCCGGCCTGGGCCCACCGAGCCGTCGTTGCCCCATTCACCTTGGCGGCCGCCCCCTCGGGGGGCAGCCCGGCGCAGCACGGCCAGTTGGCGGTGGAACGCCGTTATGGAGTCGGCGGGCCGGCCCTCGGCACGAGAGCGGAGCACAGGTGGAATGAGAACCGCGGCCCATATGACGGCAAGGATGAGTAGGACCAATGTCACGCTCCTCAGCCTTCCTTTGTGTCTCGTGGACCGTACAACAGAACCTGTTCGCGATCGCGGATGGTCTCGGGAAGTGCCGCCACGTGCTTTCCTAGTTCACCGGGGAGGGCTCGGGCAAGGGCCGGCCGCCGGTAATCGCGGTGCCCACCCGTCACCCGGCGTCGACCGCCCGGCGGTAGGGGCCCGACCGGCCGCCCGTCTTCTCCCAGAGGGCCAGCTCGGTGATGCTGATCGAGCGGTCGACGGACTTGCACATGTCGTAGACGGTCAGGGCGGCCACCGCGCAGGCGGTCATGGCCTCCATCTCGACCCCGGTGCGGTCGACGGTCTCGACCTGGGCCTCGACCTCGACGTTGTCGTCACCGATGGTGAACCCGACGAACACCGAGCCCACCAGCAGGGGGTGGCAGAGCGGGATGAGGTGGGCGGCCTGCTTGGCCGCCTGGATGCCCGCCACCCGGGCCACGGCCAGTACGTCGCCCTTGCTGATGGCGTTGCTGGCGATGAGGTTGGTGGTCTCGGGCTTCATGAGCACCTTGCAGCGGGCCAGGGCTCGCCGGTGGGTGGCCTCTTTGGGGGTGACGTCGACCATGCGCGCCCGGCCGAGTGGGTCGAGATGGGTCAGCCCCCGTTCGTTCATGGCGCTGCAGTGTAGATCGCCGGGAGGGCGCTACCCGGGGGCGCCCGCCAGCAGGACGACCTGGACCGTCTCGCCGGCGCTCACGCCGCTCCCATCGGGCACGACCACCAAGGCGTTGCCCGCGGCCAGGGCGGCCAGCATGTGCGACCCCTGGCCCCCGGCCGAACGCACGTGCAGGCGGCCGTCGGGCCCCTCCCTGGTGGCCCGGGCCCGCACCAGGTGGACCTTGCCGTCGGGCCGCCGTCCGAAGTCCTCCCCGGCCACCGCGGCCACCGTGGGGGGGACGGGCTCGGGGTGGCCGGCCAGTAGCCGCAGGGCGGGCCGGGCGAAGACCTCGAAGGACACCGCGGCCGACACCGGGTTGCCGGGCAGGCCGAACACGGGCCGGCCCCGGAGAAGGCCCCAGGCCAGGGGCTTGCCCGGCTTCATGGCCACGTCCCACGAACGGGCCGCCCCCAGCCGGCCGAACACGTCCTTGACGAAGTCGAAGTCGCCGATGCTGACCCCACCGCTGAGCAGCACGGCGTCGCAGCGGTCGAGGCCGCTCTCGAGGGCGGCGGCGATGGCGCCCCGGTCGTCGCGGGCACACCCCAGGTCGACGGGGGTGCAACCCGCCTCGATGACCAGGCCCAGCAGCAGAGGACGGTTGGAGTCGTAGATCTGGCCGGTACGCAGCTCGGCCGGCGGCTCGACCAGCTCGTCGCCCGTGGACAGGACCCCGACCCGGGGCCGCCGGTGGACTTCCACGGTGTCGCGCCCGACCGACGCCATCAGGCCCAAGAGGGCGGGGGTCAGCAAGGTGCCGGGTGAGACGACCTCCTGGCCGGCCCGGACGTCGCTGCCCGGCTCCCGCACGTTCTGGCCGGGGGCCACGGGCACGTCCACCCGCACCCGGCCCCCGTGGACCGGCGAGGTCCACTCGACGATCACCACTGAATCGGCCCCCGGGGGCATGGGAGCCCCGGTCATGATCCGGACCGCCTGGCCGGGGCCGACGGGCCGGGCCGGGTCGGGGGCCGCCCCGGCGGCCAGGACGGCCACCACCTCGAGCTCCACGGGGGCATCGGTGGTGTCCTCGGCGCGCACGGCGTAGCCGTCCATGGCCGTGTTCGCCCACGCGGGCACGTCGGCGTCGGCCGTCACCGCGGCCGCGGCCACGCACCCCAGGGCGTCGACCAGCAGCAGCTCGGCGCTCGGCAGGGGAGCGCACGACGTCAGGATGGCGGCCCGCACCTCCTCCACGGCCGTCAAGGTCACGGCCGGCCCCGGCCCGCCCCCGCCGACCTGGTGGTCACAGGAGCTTCTTGCGTTGTACGAGGTCTACCAGGAAGGCCCGGAAGTCGGGGCCCAGGTCGTCGCGGTCGATGGCCAGTTCGACGGTGGCCCGCAGGTGGTCGAGCTTGTCCCCCACGTCGAAGCGGCCCTCCTCGATTACGTAGCCGTAGATGGTCTGGTCGCCCAGGAGCATGGCCATGGCGTCGGTGAGCTGGATCTCCCCGCCCCGGCCCGGTTCGACCTTCTCCAGGGCGTCGAATATCTCGGGGGTGAACACGTAGCGGCCCACGACGGCCAGGGTGGACGGGGCGTCCTCGGGCCGGGGCTTCTCGACAAGGCCCAGGACCCGGACGAGCTGGTCGTCGACGGCCTCGGGCTGCACGCACCCGTAGGACGAGATCTCCTTACGGGGGACCTCGGTCAGAGCGACCACCGAGCGTCCGTAGTGCTCGTGCACGCCGAGCATCTCGGGCAGCACCCGCGACTGCTCGGTCATGAACTCGTCGGCCAGCAGGACGGCGAAGGGCTCGTCACCCACGTGCTGGCGGGCCGCGGACACGGCGTGCCCGAGCCCCTTCGGCTCGCTCTGGCGCACGTAGTGGATGTCGGCGATGTCGGCGATGGCCCTGACCTCGGCCAGCAGGTCGTGCTTGCCGGCCGCCGCGAGGTAGTACTCCAGCTCGAACGACCGGTCGAAGTGGTCCTCCAGCGATCGTTTGCCCCGCCCGGTGATGATCAGGATGTCCCGCAGGCCGGCGCGTACGGCCTCCTCGACCACGTGCTGGATGGCCGGCTTGTCGACGATGGGCAGCATCTCTTTGGGCTGGGCCTTGGTGGCCGGCAGGAAGCGAGTCCCGAGCCCAGCCGCGGGGATCACCGCCTTGCGGACGGGGTTCCTCATGGCTCCACACTTGCATGCGCGTGCTCGACCCGGCCCCCGCCCGCAGCCTTGGCCCGGTAGAGGGCGGCGTCGGCCGCCTTGACGACGGCCCGCCCGCTGCGGCCGTGGGCGGGGTAGGACGCCACACCCAGCGACACGGTGAGCTCGACGGGCTCGGGCCCCTCGACGTCGAAAGGGCGCTCGGCCACCCCCGCCCTGACCTTCTCGGCCAGCCGCAAGGCCCCGGCTATGGCGGTGTTGGGCAGCACGAGGGCGAACTCGTCACCCCCGTAGCGAGCGACGAGGTCGACGTCTCGCACGCCGCTGGCCAGCCGGTTGGCCACTTCGCACAGCACGGCGTCTCCCGCCTGGTGGCCCCGGGTGTCGTTGACCATCTTCATCTGGTCGAGGTCGATCAGCACGACCGAGAAAGGCTCCCCGAAGCGGACCGAGCGCTGCTGCTCGGCCAGCAGGCGCAGGTCGAACTGGCGCCGGTTCCACAAGCTGGTGAGGCCGTCGGTGATCGACAGCCGGGTAGCCTCCTCGTAGAGGAACGTGTTCTCGATGGCCGGTTCGACCTGGCGGACCAGTGTCGTGAGCGTGTCGACGTCGTCGATCGTGAACGGGCGGTCACCGGCCCGGCCGTACAGGGCCAGGACCCCGAACGGCCGGTTGGCCGACCGCACGGGCACGGCCAGGGCCACGGCCGCGGCAGGCTCGGCTCCTGGCGAAGGGGGCACCGGCCCGGGCCAGGTGGCTACCGCCATCGACTCGGCGGCCGCGCCGGCCACGCCGTCGCCCACCTTCAGCTCCCCGGCCTCGTGCGGCCCGCACACAGCCACGGGCAGCAGGGCCCCGGTGGCGGCCACCACCCCGTAGACCACTCCGGCCTCGGCCCCGAGGGCGAGCACGCACGTCTCCAGCACGGCGGCCAGGAGGGCGGGCCGGTCGTGGGTGGCCGCCAAGGCGTCGCCCAGCCGCTGGATGGCCCGGCGGAACTCGCCCCCACCCCGCTCGAGGTCGTGGACCCGGGCGGCCAGCTCCGCCACCCGCCGTTCGAGTGCCGCCAGGCGCTCGGCGGCAACGACCGCCGGGCCATCCCCGCCGGGGGGCCCGGCGGCCAGGTCGTCGGGGGCTTCCACCGCTCCCATCGTACGATCACGGAGCCCCCCGGCACGGCTCGGGTACGTCCCGACCAGCCGGTACACTCCCGGCCATGCCGGTCTACGAGTACGCCTGCAAGGCGTGTGGCCACCACCTCGAGGTGTCGCAGTCGTTCAAAGACGCCCCGCTCACCGAGTGCCCGGTCTGCGGCGGCCCGCTGCGCAAGGTGTTCCACTCGATCGGCGTGGTCCTCAAGGGCAGCGGCTTCTACCGCACCGACAGTCGCCTGCCGGCCAAGAAGTCCGAGGGTGGCGACAAGCCGGCCGGCGCCGGCAAGGACGGGGGTGGGGGCGACAGCTCAGCACCGGCCAAGGCCGGCACTGACGGTGGTTCCGACAGCGGAACCGTGAAGGCCGACCCCAAGCCCTCGGGCCCGCCGGCCTCGAAGTCCGCCTGACGGCGGCGTGGGGCTACCGCAGGCCGAGATCGGCGTCTTCGGAGGTACCGGCTTCTACCGGTTCCTGTCCGACGTCGAGGAGGTAACCGTCCAGACCCCCTATGGCCCGCCGTCGGCCCCGGTGGCCGTGGGCGAGCTCGAGGGCCGCCGGGTGGCCTTCCTGCCCCGGCACGGCCGTGCCCACGAACTGCCGGCCCACCGGGTCAACTACCGGGCCAACCTGTGGGCCATGCGGCGCCTGGGGGCCACCCGGGTGCTGGCCCCGTGCAGCGTGGGTTCGCTGCGGCCCGAACTGAAGCCCGGCGAGCTGGTGCTGTGCGACCAGCTCGTCGACCGCACCCGGGGCCGGGGTGACACCTACTTCGACGGCCCCGTGCTCAACTGCATCTCCTTCGCCGACCCTTATTGCTCGGAGTTGCGCCCTTTGCTGGCCGCCGCCTCCCGGGCCGAGGGCGTCACCGCCCACCCCACGGGGACGGTGGTCGTCATCCAAGGACCACGCTTTTCCACCCGGGCCGAGTCCCGGTGGTTCAGCGCCCAGGGCTGGGACGTGGTGAACATGACCCAGTACCCCGAGTGCGTCCTGGCCCGGGAGCTAGGCCTCTGTTATGCCGGCATCGCCCTGGTCACCGACTACGACGCCGGTCTGGCGGGTATCGACGGCATCGAGGCCGTCAGCATGGAGGTGGTGTTCCGGGTCATGCGCGAGAACGTCGCCAAGGTGCAGCGGGTGCTGACCGCGACGCTGCCCGCCATACCGACCGAGCGGTCGTGCCTGTGCGGCGACGGGACTGTCGACCCGGGCTAAGCCCGTGCTGTAGTGTGAGTCTTACCTTCCTCCTCATGTAATTCCGTGTACTAGAGCTCAGGGAAGGAGGGCCATGGGCCGCTTCCGGATGCCGAGCAGGGGCCGCGCCCGGCTGTCGCGGTCCCCGTTGCTGTTCTGGTTGGCCGTGGCCGGCCTGGCCATGGCCACGGCCATGGTCGTCGGGGGGGCCATCGGAGAAGCCCGGTCGCTGGCCGGGCGCTACGGCCCGCTCGTTCCTGTCGTGGTGGCCGCCGCCGAGGTGGGCCCGGGGTCCGAGGTGGCGGCCGGCGAGCTCTCGGTACAGATGGTGCCCTCGACGTTCGTGCCGCCGGGGGCGTTCGCTGCGCCCCTCGAGGTCGAGGGCCGCACCACCGCCACCCCGCTCCTGGCCGGCCAGGTGGTGCTGGCCGGCCACCTCGCCCCCGGTGGCCTGTCGGGCGTGGCCGCTCTGCTTCCCGAGGGCACCCGGGCCGTCACCGTGCCCGCCGGGGGGGCCACCTCCCCGCCTCTCGAGAGGGGCGACGTGGTCGACCTGCTGGCCACCCTCGACCGCCAACCGGCCCTGGCTATCGTGCTCGACGCCCCGGTCGTCGATGTGGCCGACGGCGCCGTCACCGTGGCCGTTCGCCCCGAGGAGGCCCGGTCTGTGGCCTACGCGCTAGCCAACGGCTCGGTCACCGTCACCCTGACCCCTGGTCCGACCCGGAGCCTGGCCCCCGGTCCGGCCCAGGCCCAAGGCCCGGGTGACCAGCGCGGCCCCTGATCTCACCGGGCGCCCGAGGCGACCACGCCGAGGACTGCCGCGCCGGCGGCCATGCGGTAGATGACGAACGGCTTGAACGAGCGGGTGCGCACCAGCCTGAGCGTGCCCCACACGGCCAGGGTGCCCGTGAGACCAGAGGCGATGGTGCCGGCTAAGAAGGCACCGCCCGTGCCTGCCGGCAGGCCCCCGGCGGCCACCACCTGGAGGCCCTTGAACAGCACGGCCCCGCCGATGATGGGCAGGCTCATCAGGAACGAGACCCGGGCCGCGCTGTCGCGGTCGAAGCCCAGCCAGCGGGCGGCCGAGATGGTCACGCCCGACCGGGACACACCCGGGGCCAGGGCCACGGCCTGGGCCGCCCCGATGGTGATGGCGTCGCGCAGGCCGAGCTTGTCGGCCGTACGCGTGCCCTTGCTGCGGTCAGCGGCCGCCAGCACCAGGCCAAAGGCGATCAGCAGGACACCGACGAGCCACTCCCGGCCCAGCTCCCGCTCGATGAAAGACTCGAGGCTGGCCCCCACGGCCGCCCCGGGGAGCGAGGTCAGCAGCAGGAGCCAGGCCAGGCGCTCGTCGGGGGTCTCGACCCGTCGCCGGCGCAGCGACCGGGCGCCGGCCCTGGCGAAGCGGCGGATGTCGGGCGCGAAGTAGGCGGCCGCCCCGATGAAGGTCCCCAGGTGGAGGGCCACGTCGAACGTCTTGTGCAGCTCCGGGTTGGCCGACAGCTCGTCCCACCCGAACAGCCACGGCACCAGCACCAAGTGCCCGCTCGAGGACACCGGGAAGAACTCGGTGAGGCCCTGGACCACGCCCAGCACGACGGCGTGGACGATGGGGATCCCTGCTTGGACGGGCACTTCAGGAGCCTGACAGGGTGACGCCTCCTATCGCCAATGTCAGGCCGGCGGCCCCTCCTGGCAGCCACTCGCGATCGCCGCCCACGGCTACCACGTCTCCCAGCATGGCCTGGAGGGTCGACGCGATGGTGGCCTCCCGCACCGGTTCGGCGAGCTGGCCGCCCCGCACCATGAGGCCCTGCACGCCCACCGAGAAGTCGCCGGTGGTGGCGTTCACGCCCGAGTGCATGCCGGTGACCGACTGCACGAGCAGGCCGTCGCCGATCGCGGCCAGCAACTCGCTCTGGTCGAGCGGGCCGGGGACCAGGGTCAGCGCCCGAGCCCCCACCCCGGGGGTGCTGCGGTAGCCGGCCCGGACGGCGCTGGCCGTCGAGGCCAGGCCCGAGCGCCGGCCGGTGTAGGTGTTCTGGAGGAACTGGCGCAGCACCCCCCCGTCGATGAGGACGTTGCGCCTGGTGGCCAGGCCCTCGGCGTCGAAGCTGGTGGCGCCGTAGGCGTCGGGGTCGGTGGGGTCGTCGACCAGGGTGAGGTCACCGACGGCCACCACCTCGCCGACCCTGCCGGCCAGGAAGGACCGCCCCTTGAGGGCGGCCATGCCCGACAGGACCGACGACACGATGCCCAGGAGCGAGGCGGTGACCGGCGGTTCCAGGAAGACGGTCAGCCGCTGGGAAGGCGGCTTGGTGGCCCCCAGGAGGCGGGTGGCCCGCTCGGCGGCGTCGCCCGCGGCCTTGCCGACGTCGAGGTCGTGGGGCGAGCGGGCCACCGAGTAGCCCGACCCTGTCTGGGTGCCCCGCCCGTCGTCGGCCAGGGCCGAGGCCCACAGCGAACACCCCGTTCTCCTCGACGACGCCCGCACCCCGGTACTGGAGGAGATGGCCGCCTCGAAGGCCGAGTCGCCGTAGTCGGCCGACTCCACGCCCTTGATGCGGGGGTCGGCGGCCCGGGTGGCGGCCTCCACGGCCAGCGCCAGCTCCACCTTGCGGCCCGTGGGGAAGGCGGCCAGCTCGGGCCGCCACAGGTCGAGGTCGGCCGGCGCCACGCCGTCGGGGGTGGCCAGGCCCAGGTGCTCGTCGGCTTCGCCGAAGCGGGCGTTGTCGCGGGCCTCGGCCAGGACCTCGGCCACGGCCTCGGGTGCCAGCGAGGCCGCGTAGGCGAACCCCTGGCGGTGGCCGACGACGACCCGCACCCCCACGCCCTCGGACTGGGCCGACGACAGCGACTCCACCTCGCCCCCGAACACCCGCACCGACGTGTGCGTGCCCCGGGCCACGTAGGCCTCGACCTGCTCGCCGTCACGGGCCCAGCCCGCCACCTGGTCGGCCAGGGTGACCAGGTCGACGGGCCCGGGCGGCGGGCCCTCGGCTGTGCCCGCCGCCGCCTGCGCCGCGGAGGCGGAAGTCGCGGCACCCGCCCCCTCAGCCACCGGTGCCGCCGACGGTCATCGACGAGACCCGCAGGGTGGCCTGGCCCGACGAGACGGGCACCCCCTGGCCGTCCTTGCCGCACGTGCCGGCCCACGTCTCGAAGTCGTTGCCCATGGCGTCGATGGAGCGCAGCACCTCGGGGCCGTTGCCGATGAGGTTGGCCGAGCGCAGCGGGGCCGTGACCACCCCGTTCTCGATCAGGTAGGCCTCGGTCATGCCGAACACGAAGTCGCCTGTGGCCGTGTTGACCTGGCCGCCGCCCAGTTGGACGCAGTAGACGCCGTAGGGGGTCTGGCGGATGATCTCGTCGGGGTCCTCGGTGCCGGCCAGCACGTAGGTGTTGGTCATCCTCACCATGGGCAGGTGCTGGTAGCCCTGGCGCCGGCCGTTGCCCGACGAGCCCCGGCCCTCCTTGCGGGCGCGCAGGAAGTCCCACATGTAGTCGGTCAGCCGCCCGTCCTCGATCAGGACGTTGCGCTGAGCCGGGTGGCCCTCGTCGTCTATCCCGTAGGAGCCCCACTCGTCGACGTAGGAGCCGTCGTCCACGAGCGTCACCAGCGGGCTGGCCACCTGCTCGCCGACCTTGCCCCGGAAGACCGAGGCGTCCTTGCCGACGAGGTCGGACTCCAGGCCGTGGCCGCACGCCTCGTGGAACAGGATCCCGCCCGCCCCCTTGCGCAGCACGACCGGGACCTGACCGCTGGGGGCGGGGCGGGCCTTGAGCAGGTCGGCCGCCCGCCGGGCCGCCACCCGGGCGACCCCTTCGACGTCCACCCGGTCGTAGATCTCGAACCCCACGGTGCCGCCCGCCGTCTCGTACCCGGTCTGGAGGGTGCCGTCGCCGCCGGCCACGACCGATACCGACAGGCGAGTGCGCACCTGGTCCTCGCCGGCCACCAGGCCGTCGCTGTTGGCCACCAGGAAGCGGCGCCGGCCGTCGCCGTAGGTCACGGCCACCTGGCGGACGGCGCCGTCCTCGGCGCGGGCGGCGTCCTCGGCCCGCTTGAGCAGGTCGACCTTGCGTTCCTTGGGCACGTCCTCGGGGAGGACCTGGGCGCGCGACGGCCGCTGAGGGCGGGGGGCGGACAGGGCGACCTCGCGAACCCCCTGGCCGCCACCTCGGGCGGCCGCCCCCGCAGCCTCGGCGGCCGCCAGCAGGCCGGCCTCGCTGAGGTCGGAGGTGTGGGCGAAGCCGGTGGTCTCGCCCCGCACGACCCGGATACCCGCGCCCCGGTCTCGGCCCGACGTAAGTTCTTCGACCCGCCCGTCGTCGAGCCGGGCCGATGACGAACGGCGGTCCTCGGCGAACACCTCGGCGAAGTCGCCCCCTGACCGCAGGGCGGCGGTGAGCACTCGGGCTACGACGGGTTCTTCGATCACCGGCCCATCGTACGGGCGCCCGCCCCCGAAGGACGGCCGGCGGCCCCGGGCGGGCAGGGAGCCCGGTCCGTACACTCGCGGGCCATGGCCGGACTGGCGGTGTGGAGGCGGCGGGTGGTGGGACCGGCGGCGCTGGCGGTGGCGCTGGCCGCGGTCCCGGCGGCCGCCATGGCCGCGGAGACCGCCGACGGCGGGGCCGACGGGGCGCTGCGCCAGGTGGGCTACTCCGACCTGGGTGGGGGAGGGGTCAACGGCGACGTGGCCGTCGTGGGCCACGTGGCCATCGTGGGCGCGGGCATCGTCACCCACACCGGCTACCACACCGAGCGCTACAACCCCGGGCCCTGCCTGGAAGTGACGGCCAAGGTCGTCGACCTGAGCGACGCCCGCGCCCCGCGGGTGGCCTCCACCATCCCCATCCCGGTGGGCGTGGCCGCCATCGACGTGGCCGCCATCGAGGTGCGAACACCGTCGTTCTCGGGTGTCCTGGCCGCCATCGCCCTCGACGACGGGCCGTCCCAGTCGGGCCCCACCAGCTGCACACCCAACACCCGCAGCCCGGCCTTCACCGACCGGGGCATCGTCTACTACGACATCACCGACCCCGACGCCCCCGTGTTCCTGGGCCGCTACATGGCCGACCAGGGCCCCGACGACGACGTGCCCGCCAACGCCGTGCCCTGCGCCCCGCCCCCCGAGGGGGCCGCGGTCCGCTGCGCCACCGGCCAGCACTCGGTCGACCTGGTCCAGCGGGCCGACGGCACGGTCCTGTCCATCTCGGTCGAGCTGACGGCCAACTTCCTCACCCGCCCTTCGGGGGACGTGCGGGTCGTCGACGTGACCGACCCGCGTGCGCCCACCCAGGTCAGCGCCTGGCCTCCGCTGGGCGAGCGTCCCGGCTCGTTCTCCCCCAACGGCTGCGCCCCCTTCGTCAACAGCCACTCGGCCGAGTTCTACGACGGTGGCCAGCGGGCGCTGGTCACGTTCATGGACGCCGGCCTGTACGACCTGAACCTGGCCGACCCCGGCTCGCCCCGCCGGGTCAGCCAGTTCTCCTACCCAGCGGTGCGTGAGGAGGAGGGCAACGCCGGGTTCGTCACGGCCGCCGAGGTCGGGGGTCGCACCGTCGCCCTGCTCACCGAGGAAGGCTGGTGGCCGACCTCGACGGCCCTGCGCATCGACGCGCCGTCTTCCATCGCCGGCCAGAAGTTCGCCTGCCAGGGGCTGCCGACCCTCTTCGAGCAGACCGGCCAGGCCCAGCTCTACAAGCGCCCCAACGGGACGATCGAGGCCGAGATCGTCTACGGCGGGCGGGGTTGCCCGGCCCGGGGCAGCCAGGCCAACCCGGTGGCCGAGGACCCGTGGCCCACCGACCCCCGGGGCAAGATCGTCTTCTTGGACTCGTCGAGGGTCGAGGCCACCCAGCCGGGCGCCCCCAACCAGGGCTGCAACAACACCAGCCGCATGAACCGGGCCCAGGCCGACGGTGCGCTGGCCGTGATGTTCGGACGGGTTCAGCTCGCCCCCTTCAACGCCTCCCCGCAGGCCGTGGGCTGGGGCGGTGACTGGAAGGGGTTGACCATCCCCGGCATCTCCATAGACGAGGGCGACGCCAACGCCCTGCGCACCGCCCTGTGCCCCCGCCTCGAGGAGGAGAGATGCGCGGGCGGGGAGACGGTGCGGGGCGCGCTGGTCGACTCCCCGGGCGCCTGGGGCGGGATGCGGGTGCTGGAGGTCGACCCCGATACCGGCATGCGGGAGCTGGCCCTGCTGCGGTCGCCCCACGGCACGGCCTTCCCCCCGCCCGACCTGGGGGTTTACGCCCCGGGACGGGTGCTGGCCGACGGCAACCTGGCCTACGTGGCCTGGCACTCCGACGGGCTGCGGGTCATCGACCTGGGCCAGAGCCCGCCCACCGAGGTCGGCCACTTCGTGCCGCCCGACACCGCCGATCCCACGGGCACCCTGCCGGCCAAGGCGTCGGTGATCGGCGTGGCCCTGGCGGGCGGCAACCGGGTGGTCATCGTCGACCAGAACAGCGGGCTCTACGTCCTCGCCCGGGTGACCTCGGGCGGAGACGGTGGGCCCCTGCTGCTCTACCTGGCCCTGGCCCTGGCCGGCACGGCCGCGCTGGTGGGCGGGGGTGCGCTGGCCAGCCGGCGCCGGGCCGCCCGCGTCAGCGGCTGACTACTCCTCTTCGAGCACGAAGGTGACCATGAGGTTCACCTGGTAACTGGTGACCTCGCCGCCGGCCACGTCGACGCGCTGCTCCTTGATCCAGGCCCCGGTCACGTTGCGCAGGGTCTTGGAGGCGCGGGCCACCCCGACCTTGACGGCGTCTTCGAAGCTGACGTCGCTGACGGCGCTGATCTCGATCACGCGGGCGACAGTGTTCATCGGTCCTCCTTGGAGCACGGAAGGCCCTTCACGGGCCCACTTCGGATGAGGAGCGGACAGTCTGGCCCACAGTTGAGCCCGGGGGGCGCCCGCCCGGCCCTTCCAGGAAGGCCACGATCTCCTCGATGCACCGAGCGGGTTGTTCGATCTGAGGCGAGTGGCCGGCCGGGTCGATGACCGCCAGGCGGGCCGACGGGACGGCGGCCGCCAGCCGTTCGCAGTGGGGCCGCATGGTGGAGTCCTCCGAACCGACGACCACCAGGGTGGGCACGGCCAGGGCGCGTACCTCCTCGAGCGTGTCGGGCCACTCGGGGAAGCGGGGGGCCATGGCCGTCCACATGGCGGGGGAGCACCTCAGGAGCTTGCGGTCGGCGTGGTCGGCGTAGCCCGGCCTGACCCGCTCGATTCGAGCCCGGGCGGCCAAGGCGGCGGGGTCGTTGGCCCGGCGGGCGGCCAGCGCGGCTGCCAGGGCCTCCATGCCGCCCGATGCGACGATGGCCTGGCCCAGCGCCACGAGGGCCGGGTCGATGTCCAGGGGCCCGTGGAACGTGCTGATCAGCACCAGGGCGTTGACCCGCCCTGGGTGGTCGATGGCGATGCGCTGGGCCAGGGCCCCGCCCATGGAGTGCCCGACCAGGACGAACTCGTCCCAGCCCAGGGCCCCGGCGACCCCGAGCACGTCCTCCACGAAGGCGTCGGGGTGGTAGTGGTCGGGCCCGGCGAGATGCTCGCCGTCCCCGTGGCCCCGCAGGTCGGGGGCGGCCACGTGCCAGCCTCGGTCGGCCAGAGGAGCGGCCAGCTCGGCGAAGTCCTCCTTCGCGCCCGTGAACCCGTGCACGCCCAGCAGGGGCCGGCCCCCCTCTCCGGTCTCGGCCACCGCCAGCCGCGCCTCGCCCACCTGCACGGTCCGTAGGCCCACGGGGCGACGGTAGCCACTGGCGGACGCGTAAGCTGCATCGAGGGTGCGGAAGCGCAAGAAGATCTTCCTGGTGCTGCGAGTCGTGGCCAGCGCAGTGATGCTGGCGTTCCTCCTGTCGCGCATCCACCTGTCCTCCCTGCTGCCCGCCAACCAGGGATCGGCCGTCATCTGGCTGGTGGTCGGGCTGTTCGTGTGGGTCGGGGCCACGGTCCTGGCCGCGCTGCGCTGGCAGCGGGTCCTATCTGCCCTGGAGCTGCCGTCCCAGCTCCCGCCCCTGCTCTCGCACTCGTTTGCCGGCCTTTTCGTGGCCAACTTCCTGCCCTCGACCATCGGGGGCGACGTGCTGCGCGTCTCCCGCCTGTCGGCCACCAACGGTCAGGCCCCGGCCTCGTTCGCCTCGGTAGTGCTCGAGAGGCTCACAGGGTTCCTGGTCCTGCCGCTCATCACCCTGGTAGCCCTGCTCACCCACCCGGACCTGCTCCAGCTCGGCAACGCCAGCCGCATGGCCGTCATGTTCTCGATCGGCACGCTGGTCGTGCTCAGCGTGATCCTCGTGCTGGCGGCGAACCCCCGCCTCGGCAAGCGGCTGGCCGACAACCAGAGCTGGCTGCGCTTCGCAGGGGCCGTCCACCTGGGCATCGACCGGATCCGGCGCCACCCGGGGGCGGTGGTCGGCGTCCTGCTCACGGCGGCCGCCTACCAGCTGACCCTCGTCCTGGCCGCGTGGATGGCCACCCAGGCCCTGGGGATCGACGTTGGTTGGGCCGCAGTGATGGCCTTCCTGCCGGTGGTGGCCATGGCCCAGGTGCTCCCGGTCTCGGTAAACGGCCTGGGCCTGCGCGAGGGGGCGCTGGTGCTGCTCCTGCAGCCCCTGGGCGTGCCCACGGGCAAGGCGGTGGCCCTGGGACTGCTCCTCTACGGCATGAGCCTGGCCGTGAGCCTGCTCGGCGCCCCTGCCTTCGCGGTGGGGGCCCGCGCCCCCGCTCGCGCCGCGGCGTGAGCGACACACTCCGCGACGACACCATGCCCCCCGGGGGCGACGGTGAGGGCGGGCAGGAGGCCCCCGCCCCGGGCCCCAGCCAGAAGGAGGAGGCGGGAGCAGGCGGCCGGGGCCTGCGCTGGTGGCGCGAGGTGCTCTACATCCTGGCCTTCTACGGCGTGTACACCGCCATCCGCAACACCCAGGGCTCGGCCTCGGTGTCGGCCGCCAAGGCCATGGGCAACGCCCTGGACATCATCCGGCTGGAGGAGATGCTGGGGATCTACCACGAGAGGGCCATCCAGCAGGCGTTCCTGGGCAACCGGCTGTTCATCGAGCTGTGGAACCTGTTCTACGGGAGCTTCCACTTCGTGGTGACGGCCTTCGCCCTGGTGTTGCTGTTCCGCCGGTTCCCGGGCCGCTACCGGCAGTGGCGCAACACCTTGGCGTTCACCACTGCCCTGGCCCTGATCGGCTTTGCCACCTACCCCCTCATGCCGCCCCGGCTGCTGCCCCCGTCCTACGGGTACGTCGACACGCTGGCCACCTACGGCTCGCTGTGGTCGTTCGACTCGGGCACGGTGTCGAAGATCTCCAACCAGTACGCGGCCATGCCCAGCCTTCACTTCGCGTGGGCCATGTGGTCGTCGCTCGTGCTCGTGTCGGCAGTACGTTCGACATGGGCCCGGGCGCTGGCCTGGGCCTACCCGGTCATGACCCTGTTCGCCATCGTGGTGACGGCCAACCACTTCATCCTCGACGCCGTCGGAGGCCTGGTCGTACTGGCGGGGGGAGCGGCCATCGGTTTCCCGCTGGCCGCTCGTGTCGAGCGCCGGCTCGAAGACCGGGCGGGCGCCCGGGCCGCGCCCGCACCGGCGGCGGGCTGACGGCTGCCCCACCGGGCGCCGGCGGCTCGGCGGACCGGAAGTGCCCGTCGGAGGTGGGCCGCCCTACGATGGCCGGCCAGTGAGCGACGTGAGCGACCAACAAGATGTCGGGTGGCGGTTCAGCCGGGTAGGGGCGCTGTCGGGAGTCGCCTACGCCATCTTGGCCTTCGTGGGGTCGTCTTTGCTCCCCATCGGCGAGGTCGACCCGACCCAGACGGCCGAGGTGATCGCCGAGCAGGTGGCCGAGGCCCGGGGCCGGGTGAGCGGAGGGATCCTGCTCACGCTGATGAGCCTGTTCTTCCTGCTGGTGTTCGTGGCCTGGCTCTACAGCTGGTTGCGCCACGTGGAGGGACGGGCCGGGTGGTTGCCGACCCTGGCCCTCATGGGCGGTGCACTCATGGTGGCCATGAGCTCGGTGGTGGTCCTGCTGAGCATCGCCGGGACGGTCCTGGAGGACTACGGCGCCGACCCCCAGATAGCCAGGACTCTGCTGGTGTTGCAGTGGCAGTCCCTGGCCGTCATGTTCATACCCACGGCCGCCTTCGTGGGGGCCACGGGTGCGGTCATCTACCGGTCCGAGGTGCTGCCCCGGTGGCTGGCCTACGGAGGGATGATCATCGCCTTCGGCCTGCTCATCCCGCCCATCGCCTTCCTCCCTTACCTGCTGTCGACCCTGTGGATCGGGATGCTGGCCGTCGTGCTCCTCCAGCGCTCGCGCTACGGGTAAGAGGCTGGTGCCCTACGCCTGGTGGCGGCCCGCCGGCCGCCCGTCCTGCCCACCGGTGCGGTCATCCGGGCCGTCCGTCCACTCCGAAACCCGCTGTGACCGGCCACTAACCTGGAGCCGGGCCGAGGAGGCGGAAGGAGGACTGTGCGCGTCGCCGTGACCACCGCGAAAGCCCCGCACAGCCTGGTTGCCATCGCGTCGCGTGTCGACGAGCGGGCCCGGCAGTTGCTCGACTCCGAGCGCCAGCGCTGGGCCGATGTCGACCCGGCCTTGGCCGAGCCCTTCGACGCCCTGGCCAAGTTGGTGCTCAGCGGGGGCAAACGGCTGCGCCCCGCCTTCTGCCACTGGGCCTTCGTGGGGGCCGGGGGCGACCCCGGTGACCCGCAGGTGGTCGACGCCGGGGCCGCGCTGGAGATGCTCCACACCTTCGCCCTCATCCACGACGACATCATGGACGGGTCCACGACGCGCCGCTCGATGGACACCATCCACGTGAACTTCGAGCAGCGCCACGCCCTGGCCGGCCTGCGGGGCGAGGGCCGCCGCTTCGGCGAGGGGGTGGGCGTGCTGGTGGGCGACCTGGCCTTCGTCTACGCCGACAAGCTGCTGGCCGGGGCGCCCCGCCCCGCGCTGGACGTGTTCACCGAGCTGCGCATCGAGGTCAACGTGGGCCAGTACCTCGACCTGGCGGGTACGGCCCGGGGCATGGTGGGGGAGGCCGCGGCCCGGCGCATCTCGCTGTTCAAGTCGGGCAAGTACACCGTGGAGCGGCCCCTGCACCTGGGGGCGGCCCTCGCCGGCCGCCTCGACGAACTGGCCGGCCCCCTATCGGCCTACGGGCTGCCCCTGGGCGAGGCCTTCCAGCTGCGCGACGACCTGCTGGGCGCCTTCGGGGACGAGACCGTCACGGGCAAGCCGGTGGGGGAGGACCTGCGGGAGGGCAAGCCCACGCTTCTCTACGCGGCCGCCCGGTCCCGCACGGGCGACCCCCTGCTGGGCCGCTACGGGGCCGCCGACCTGACCGACGCCGAGGTCGCCGGCCTCCAGGACCTGCTCGCGGGCTGCGGGGCGGTGGCCGCCGTGGAGTCCGCCATCGAGGCCCGGACGGCCGAGGCGGTGGCCGCCCTCGACCGCGTCGAGCTGGTGCCGGCCGCCCGTTCGGCCCTGGCCGAGCTGGCCCGTTTCGTGGCCGGTCGCGACCGGTGACGGCGGCGCGCCCCCGCGGGCCGAGGTAGCAGGGGCGTGCGAGTAGTCGTCGTGGGGGCCGGCCTGGGAGGGCTGGCGGCCGCCTGCCACCTCAGCGGCGGGGGCCACGACGTCGTGGTGCTCGAGCGCGAGCCCGTGCCCGGGGGCCGGGCCGGCCTGTTCGAGGCCGGGGGTTTCCGCATCGACACCGGGCCCAGCGTCCTGACGATGACCGACATCCTGGCGGCCACGTTCGCCGGGGCGGGGGCCGACATGGCCGACTACCTCCACCTGGAGCCGGTCGACCCCATCTACCGGGCGTGCTTCGCCGACGGCAGCGAGCTGCGGGTCCGCCAGGGGCGCGAGGCCATGACCGAGGAGGTCCGCCAGGTGTGCGGGCCGGCCGAGGCCGCCTCCTTCGGCCGCTTCTGCGACTACCTCACCGACCTCTACGAGCTCGAGCTGCCCCACTTCATCGACCGCAACTTCGACTCGGTCTTCGACCTGCTCAAGCCCTCGCCCGCCCCCCTGGCCCGCCTCGTGCGCCTCGGCGGCCTGCGCCGGCTGGCCAACGTGGTGGCCGACTACTTCGCCGACCCGAGGCTGCAGAGGATCTTCTCGTTCCAGTCGATGTACGCCGGCCTCTCGCCGTACGAGGCCCTGGCCCTGTACTGCGTGATCACCTACATGGACACTGTCAAGGGCGTGTACTTCCCCGCCGGGGGTATGCACGCCGTGCCCAAGGCCCTGGCCGCGGCGGCCACCAAGGCGGGGGCGGAGATGCGCTACGGCGTCACCGTGGAGCGGGTCGAGCAACGGGCCGACGGGCGGGCGACCGGGGTGCGCCTGGCCGGGGGCGAGGTCGTGGAGGCCGACGCCGTGGTCCTCAACCCCGACCTGCCGGTCGCCTACCGCCAGCTCCTGCCGGGCACCACCGCCCCCCGGGTGGCCCGCCGGGGCAACTACTCGCCGTCGTGCGCCGTGTGGCTGGCCGGGGTCAAGGGGGAGCTGCCGGCCGGGGCCGAGCACCACAACATCCACTTCGGGGCGGCATGGGAGGGGGCGTTCGACGCCCTCATGAAACAAGGGGTGCTCATGCCCGACCCGTCGATACTCGTGAGCAGCCCGACCAAGGGCGACCCCTCGCTCGCCCCCGACGGCCACATCTCGCTCTACGTCCTCGAGCCCACACCCAACCTCGACGGCCGGGTGGACTGGGCGCGGGAGCGGGCCGGGGTGCGCCAGCGCCTGATCGAACGAGTGGCGGCCGCCGGCTACCCGACGGGCGAGGTCGTGGTCGAGCGCTTCACCGACCCGACCGGCTGGCGCGACCAGGGGATGGAGCGGGGGACTCCTTTCGCGGTGGCCCACAACTTCTTCCAGACCGGGCCCTTCCGGCCCAACAACGTCGACCGCCGGGCCCCCGGGGTGGTGTTCGTGGGTTCCAGCACGGTGCCCGGCGTGGGCGTGCCCATGGTCCTGCTGTCGGGCCGGCTGGCGGCCGAGCGGGTGGACCGGGCCGCGGCCGGGCGATGAGCGGCCACCGGTCCGGCGCGGGGGCCGGGCCCGGGGCCGGCGAGGGCGCAGTGACCCTGGAGCAGTCCTACGCCGAGTGCCGCCGCCTCAACCGCCTCTACGGCACGACCTACTACTGGTCCACCCAGTTGCTGCCGGTGGTCAAGCGCCACCACGTGCACGCCCTCTACGGGTTCACCCGCTACGCCGACGACATCGTCGACGACCTGGGCTCCACGGCCACGACCGAGGAGCGCCGACGGGCCCTGGAGGAGTACGGCCGCCGGTTCTTCGCCGACCTGGAGGCCGGGCGCTCCGACCACCTGGTGCTCAAGGCGGTGGTGCACACCGTCCGAGCCTTCGACATCGACCCGGACTGCTTCCGCCGGTTCCTGCGCTCCATGGCCATGGACCTCGACACCGAGACCTACGAGACCTTCGACGACCTGCTCGTATACACCGAGGGGTCGGCGGCCGTGATCGGCGAGATGATGCTCCCCATCCTCGAACCCCTCTCGCCCGAGGCCGTGGGCCACGCCCGCGACCTCGGCACCGGCTTCCAGCTGGCCAACTTCTGGCGGGACGTGGCCGAGGACCTCGACCGGGGCCGGGTCTACATCCCCCAGGAGGACCTGCGGAAGTTCGGGGCCGACCCCTGGGAACGGCGGGTGACGCCCCAGTGGTGCGACCTGATGGCCTTCGAGATCGCCCGTGCCCGGCGCTACTGCGAGTCGGGCGACGTCGGCATCGCCATGCTGCCCGAGCAGTCGGCGCGCTGCATCCGGGGGGCACGTGCGCTGTACTGCGGCATCTTGGGCCAGATCGAGGAGGCGGGCTACGACGTCTTCTCCCGCCGGGTGCGGGTGCCCACTTGGAAGAAGCTGGCCGTGGGGGCCCGGGTCCTGCGCCCCGGGGGGTGCGGCTCGCGCCCGTCGGGCCCGGCCGGGTGGGGTGTGGGGGCCAAGGTCGCCCGCCGGGCCGCCAGCGGCATCCGGGGTGGCCGGGGCGGTCGCCGCCCGGAGGGCTGAGGCAATGAGGGCGGCGCCCGACAACGGCGCCCGGCCCGCGGCCGACGTGCCGTCGTGGGCCGCCCCGCCCCGCCAACGGCGACTGTCCCGGGGGGCGCGCCAGCGCCTGTGGGCGTTGGTGGCCCTGGTGGTGGTGGGTGCGCCCGCCTTTCTGGTCGCGGGCCGGTACTGGGTCAGTGACGTCGACCTCGACGGCGCCCTGGCCCGCTTCCGGGCGGCCGGCCCGGAAGCGGCCCAGCCCGTGCCCGGCCTGCCCGAGCCAGGCGTATACCGGTACCGCACGACGGGCGGCGAGCACATCTCGTTCCTCGACTACCGCCGGGACTACTCGGCCACCACCATGCGCATAGTCACCCGTCACAGCTGCGGGGTGCGGGAGGACCACTGGTTCCTCGTCCAGCACCTGGAGTACTACGTGCGCTGCGGCGACGAGCTGCCGTCCTACGGGACCGACATCGCCTACTGGTGGACACACGGCACCCAGGACTTCGTGTGCCAGCCCGGCGGTTCCTTCGACATGGCCGGCTACCGGCCCGGTGACCGGGTGGAGTGGACGTGTGCCGACGAGGACACCCGGGCCGACCAGGTCACCGAGTACCTGGGGGACGTCGACATGGTCGTGGACGGTGAGACGGTGCGCGCCCGCCACACCCGCTGGGTGACGACGTTCTCGGGGGCGACGGTCGGGGTGGCCACCGTCGAGGACTGGTTCCACCCCGGCAACGGCCTCCTGCTGCGCGAGACCCGCACCATCGGCCTCGATGTGGGGTCCGGGTTCGTTGGCCGGATGGCCTACATCGACCAGTCCGAGATCACCCTGCTGTCGTTGGAACCGGCCCGCTGACCCCCACCCCAACGCGAAACCTGCGCGGGAATCGTGGGCGTTTCGCCCACGATTCCCGCGCAGGTTTCGCGTTGGGGGCCTAGTCGGCGTCCATGATGAGGGTGCGCCAGACGGCCTGCCAGCGGCCGTCGCGGGCGCGGGCCAGCACGAACAGGTCGGTGCCGCTGTCCTGGAAGGCCTGGCCGCCCATCTCGTAGTCGATCTCGAAGGCGTAGCTGATGACGGCCGTGTCCTCGACGACGTCGACCTGGGGGTCGAACTCCTCCAGCCGGCGGATGTCGGCTTGTTCGGCGAAGTCGACGTAGCTCAAGATGCAGTCCTCGCGGCCTTCGGTGCGGCCTTCGAACCCGGGGTGGATGATGACCGCGTCGGGGTGGAACAGCTCGACGATCTCGCTGGCGTCACCGGTCCGCCACGCCCGGTTGATCTGGCGCACCGTGTCCCAGGGGTCGCCGCCCTCGGCTCGTCGCTTCAACATGTCGTCCTTTCCACGCCACCGGACGTCCGGTACCCGCCCGCCACCGGCTCTCCAGGTAGATAGTCGCCAGCGCCAGCCGGGCGGCGGGCGCCAGGACACCGTAGAGCGGGTTCTGGCCGGCGGCGAGGCGCCCGCCGGCACTCACGGTCATGGCCGCCCACGGGCGCCGCGTCGCCACCGGGGCCAGCAAGGCCGCCAGGTGGACGGCCGGCCGGTCGTGGAGCGCGGCCTGGTTCTTCACCAGCCCGGCCCACAGCTCGCGCCCGCTGCCGTACATGCGGGTGCGCAGCAGGTCGGGCGCCAGCCTGGCCTGGTGGCCACCCAGGGCCTGGGCCAGGGCCCGGTCGTCGACCACCGACCCCCGCACGGCGGGGTGCCCGTGCCCCCCGACGGCCTCGTAATGGCGGCGGCGGACCAAGAAGCACTGGCCACTGGCGAACCCCGGGGGCAGCCCCTCCTGGACCAGGGCCAGGCCCAGCTCAGGCAGCAGCAGCCGCTCGGCGAACGACCGGCACTCCAGCCCGCCGACGATCGACGTGGACGTGCCGGTTGCGCCGTCGTGGCCCAGGGAGGCGGCCATGGTGGCCAGGGCGTGAGGGTGCAGGACCACGTCGGCGTCCACGAAAGCCAGCCACTCGGTGGTCGCTCCCTCGGCCCCGGCCCGGCAGGCCCAGGCCTTGCCTGTCCACCCCGGCGGCGGTCCGCCATCGAGACGGACGAGACGGGCCCCCGCCGCCCGGGCCAGGGCGCCGGTGGAGTCGGACGAGGCGTCGTCGACCACCACGACCTCGGAGGCCTGGGCCAGGCACGACCCCACGCAGTCAGCCACCGTGGCCGCTTCGTCCCGGGCCGGGACGACCACCCGCACGTCGACGGGCGGGGCCAGGGGGTCGGGCCGCAGAAAGCGGGCCGCGGCCACGCCCATCCGCGCCAGCCCCACCAGGGCGGCGACCGTGGCCGGGCTCGGAGGCTGGTGTCTTTCGTGTTCGGCGCTGCGCGCCGAGGCGGCCGACCTGCCTCTGAACAGCACCTTTGCCATCTAGTCGAGCCGCGAACGGGGCGGTCGGCTGCCTGAGGAGGGCCTAGACACCCGCCACCCAGGCCCTCTCAGCGGTCGAACAGGGCCGACAGCTCGACGGCCAGGCCGGGGACCAGGGAGGTGGTGAGCACGTCGCCCCGGCCCAGCTCGGCCGACTGCTCGCCCGCGAACACGAGCACGACGTCGGCCTCGGTGTCGACCAGCCAGATCTCCGATGTGCCCCGCCGCCGGTAGCCGTCGCGCTTGGCGCCGATGTCGAAGCGCCACGTCGAGGGGGAGCGGACCTCGACCACCAGGTCGGGGGCACCGTCGACGAACAGGACGTCGCCCGGCCGGCGCTCGTCCTTGATGAACCACACGTCGGGCGCGAACACGTTGGCGTCGTCGATGCGCCAGTTGCAGCCCAGCCCGGCCTCGCCCGTGCCGGGGTGCTCGGCCAGCCAGCCGGCCAGCAACCGGAACACCTCCCCTACGAGCCGCTGGTGGCGCACTCCGGGCTCGGTCACCACCACCTCCCCGTCGATCAACTGCGTGCGGGCCTGATCGGGGGGAAGGGAGAGGAACTGGTCGGCGGTCAGACGCCGGGTGGCCACGGCCATGGAGGTAAGGCTACTGCCGGGGGTGTGACACTGGGGGGGTGGGCCGCAGCGGGGACGAGCACGTACGGGAGTGGGCCGACCTCCACCTGACCGAGCCGCCGGGCGGCTTCGTGGGCGGGTGGCTGCGGGCCGCAGGGGCGGTGGCCCGCCCCCTGGCCCGGGCCGGGGTCTCGCCCAACGCGGTGACGGTCGCCGCCCTGGTGGCGGCGGTGGCGGCCGTGCCCGCGGCCGCCCTGGTGGACGGCTGGCTGGGCCCGGCGCTGGCGTGCGCGGCGGTGACCGTCTCGGGCCTGCTCGACGCCCTCGACGGGGCGGTGGCCGTCCAGGGCGGGCGCACGACCAAGGTCGGGTTCCTGCTCGACTCCGCCCTCGACCGGGTGGCCGACGCCGCCTACCCGGCGGCCCTGGCTTATGTGGCCGGCCCCGGGCGCCCGGGCGTGGTGGCCCTGGCCGTGGGGGCGACGGCGGCCTGCTGGTACCTGGAGTACGTGCGGGCCCGGGCCTCCTTGGCCGCCCCCGAGCAGCGGGGCCGCCAGGTGGTCACCCCGGGCGAGCGCCCCACCCGCATCGTCCTCACGGCCGTGGGCCTGGGCCTGCCCGCCCTGGCCGTGGCCGCCCTGTGGGCCCATGTCGTGGTCGTGGCGGGCTCGGCCGTGTTCCTCCTGGGCCACTCGCTGGCCCGGCTCAGGCGGGCCGACCGGCTTTCTGGCGGTCCCACAGGATGAGCACCAGCACGATCAGCGAGAAGCCGAACAGGTAGTCCTCCACCGGGATGTCCCACGGGAAGCGCCAACCGGTGAACTGATCAGCGTCGTAGACGACGATGGGGGCCGACAGCTTGGTCAGCCACCCGTCCACCAATACCTCGAAGAACAGGATGATCCCATAGGCCACCCAGAACTGGGCCCGGCGGAAGATCCCGCTGCGGAACCAGAAGAGCTCGGCAGCCACCACCGCCGCCACCGACAGGACGGCCAGCACCGTGTACTCGGGCACCGGTCAGCCCTTCCCGCGGGTCAGCCGGCGGGGCACGAGGCGGGCCTCGCCCCGCAGCACCCGGCCTACGGCCTCGTAGGTAAGCAGGCAGGCGATGGGGATGGCGATGAAGAACGTCAGCTCCTCGACGGGCAGGTTGCCGGGCAGGCGCCATCCCGTCACGTAGGCGGGGTTGAAGTCCCAGTGGCCCCGGGCGATGGCGAACAGGTCCCAGACCACGAAGATGGCCACCGGCACGGCCATGGCCTTGAGCAGGCGCCGGGGCTGGCGCCACACCCGCGCGCCCAAGACGAGCTCCAGCGGCAGGGTGATCAGAAGGCACAGTCCCATGAGGATCAGGTACTGGTAGCGGTCGAGGTCCATGGTGGCCGACACGGTAGCGGCGGGGCCCGCCCCAGGGGCCGCAGGCAGGCGGGGGCGGGTGCGTACCTGAACAGTCGCTCAACCCTGTAGCGTCAGGTTCCCGATGCTCCTCGATTCCATCGACAGCCCCGGCGACCTACGTAGCCTCGACCACGAGCAGCTGGAACAGCTCGCGGCCGAGATCCGGGACTTCATCGTCCAGTCGGTGTCGGTCACCGGCGGCCACCTCGGGTCGAACCTGGGCGTGGTCGAGCTCACCCTGGCCATCCACCGGGTCTTCGACTCCCCGCGCGACATCGTGCTGTGGGACACGGGCCACCAGGCTTACGTGCACAAGATCGTCACCGGCCGGCGCGACCGGTTCCGGTCCCTGCGCCAGGCCGGGGGTCTGTCGGGCTACCCCTCGCAGTCCGAGTCCGAGCACGACTGGGTCGAGAACAGCCACGCGTCCACGATCCTCAGCTACGCCGACGGCCTGGCCACCGCCCTCGCCGTCAAGGGGGAGCACGACCGGCGGGTGGTGGCGGTCATCGGCGACGGGTCGATGACCGGGGGGATGGCCTACGAGGCCCTCAACAACCTGGGCCACAACGGCCGGCGGGTCCTGATCGTGCTCAACGACAACGGCCGGTCCTATGCCCCCACGGTGGGCCGGCTGGCCACCGGCCTCAACCGCCTGCGCCTCAACCCGGCCTATGTGAAGAGCCGCGAGAAGGTCCAGCGGGTGCTGAGGGGCGTGCCCCGCATCGGCGAGCACCTCGAACGGGGCATGGAAGGCATGCGGGCCGCCTTCCGGGAGGTGGTCCTCGAACCAGACGGCTTCTTCGAGGCCCTGGGCATCCGCTACATCGGCCCGGTGGACGGCCACGACATCCACACGCTGGAGGTGCTGCTGGCCCAGGCCGCCGATCACGACGGGCCCATCGTGGTCCACGCCTTCACGCACAAGGGGCGGGGTTACAAGCCAGCCGAGGACGACGACGAGAAGTGCCTGCACGACGCCCCCGTGTTCGACCCGGCCACGGGCCCGCCCCGGTGGGCACCCGCCGGTTACACCCAGGCCTTCGCCGATGCCATGGTCGAGGTGGGCGAGCGCGACCAGCGGGTGGTGGCCATCACGGCCGCCATGGGCGGCCCGACGGGGCTGATCCCGTTCCAGGACCGCTGGCCCGACCGCTTTCTCGACGCCGGCATCGCCGAGCAGCACGCCGTCACCTCGGCCGCCGGGCTGGCCATGGGCGGCCTGCGCCCAGTGGTGGCCATCTACTCGACGTTCCTCATGAGGGCCATCGACCAGGTGAACCTCGACGTCGGCCTCCACCGGCTGCCAGTCGTGTTCGCCATCGACCGGGCCGGGGTGACGGGCGACGACGGGCCGTCCCACCACGGCCTCTACGACCTGGCGGCGTTGACCCGCGTTCCAGGCATGACGGTCTTCGCACCCTCTTCGGCCCAGGAACTGGCCGTCATGCTCGACCAAGCCCTCCTCATGGACGGCGGCCCGGTCGCCATCCGCTACCCCCGGGGGGCCGCCCCCCAGGCTGGCCCCGGCCAGGTCGGGTCGGGCCTGCGGGGCCGGCGGGTGCAGCGGGGGGGCGACGTGTGCATCCTGGCCGTGGGCAAGATGCTGGAGGCCGCCGAGGAGGCGGCCCGCCTGCTGGCCGGCCAAGGCGTGGGGGCCACCGTGTGGGACGTGCGGGTCGTGAAGCCCCTCGACCCGGCCATGCTGGCCGACGCGGCCGCCCACCCCCTGGTCGTGACCGTCGAGGACGGGGTGCGCCATGGCGGTGCGGGCACGGCCGTCGCCGACTCCCTCGGGGGCTGGGGCCCGCCCCTGGCCCCTGGCCCTGCCCTGAACGGACGAGGCCACGCCCCCACCAACGGGAGCCGGGCCGGCGGGGGGCCGCCGGTGGTCGTGCTGGGGGTACCCGACGTGTACATCCCCCAGGGCAGCCCGGCCTCGATCCTGGCCAAGCTCGGCCTCGACGGCCCGGGCATCGCCGCCTCGGTGCTGTCGGCCCTGGGCGTGGCCGAGGTAGTCGGGAGCTGACGGCTCCAGGCCGGCGCCAGGCCGGGCTCGTCCGGGCGGCCGCCACTGTCACCGCCCTGGTGCTCCTGGGCGCCTGCGGTCCCGGCGACGGCCGAGGCCAGGCTTCCCTCAGCGGCCCGGCCCCGGTCTCCCCCGCTCCGGTCCCCTCCCTCCCGGCCGAAGCCCCGGCCGAGCCCGGGCCGACCACCACCGGCCCGGGTGCGGTTATGACCACCCGCCCGGTCCCGACCACCCGCCCGGCCCCGGCCGCGACCACGACCACCACCACCGCGGTCACGGCCCGGCCGGTCGCGCCTGCGGCGGCCGGGACCTACCTCTACGACACGGCCGGCCAGGCCACTGTGGGCGCCCTGGTCACTCCCTTCCCGTCCGTCACGTCACTGGTGGTCGACCAGCCCGCGGGCGCCCGCCAGCGATCCACGCGCGACCTGCGAGACCCGGCGGGGGCCGGGCCGGTATTCGAGACAGTTCTCGAGTACCGGCCCGACGGGGCCCACCTGGTCAGCCTGCGGCTGACGGCCACCGTCCTGCTGCTCACCCAGACCGTGGAGCTGCGCCCGTCTTCGCCCGAGCTGCTCGTGCCCACAGGGGCCGCGCCCGGCGACCGCCGGGAGATCGACGTGAGCGTGGCCGGAGGCGGTACGGCCCGCCTGGTGGTCGAGGTGGTGGGGGAGGAGGTGGTGACGGTGGGCGGGCAGGCGGTGGCGGCCACCGTGGTGCGCCTGTCGGGCTCCGTGCCGGGCCAGCTCGACGCCCGGCTCGACCTGACCGTGTGGCTCGACCCCACTCGCGGGCTGTGGGTGAAGGAGCGGGCCGTGGCCGAGGCCAGCAGCGGAGACGGTGGGCTGCGCTACACCAGCCAGTACGAGGCCACCCTGCAGCGGCTGACGCCCGGCTGAGGGACCGGGCCGGCGTGGAGGTGGGGCACCCGGCCGGTCCCGGTCCGCACCGGCCGCCCCCTAGAGCTGGGCCGGGCTCGCCCCGATGCCGGACAGCAGGGTTGTGAGGTCGCGGTACAGGGCGTCGGCCCCGGCCAGGTCATGGGCGACGCACGTGGCGCCCATCTTGCCGTGGGCCGGCAGGGCGCCCAGCAGGTGCAGGAGCACGCCCGTCCCCGTCCTGGCGTCGAAGGCCAGACCGGAGCGGTCGACGGCCGCGATGACCTCGGCCGGCTGGCAACCCATGAGCGAATCCAGCTTGATGTTGTCGGTGGCCACGTAACGCCGGGGCGCGCCGTCGGGGGCCACCAGCTCGCCCGTGGACCGGTCGTAGGTCCCCCCGGTGGCCAGCCGGGCCATCCAGAAGGGGTGGGTCGTCCCGCCCATACGCAGGTTGATCTCGCTCAGGTACACGTGGTTGCCCCCGGCGCCGTGGGCGACCAGGAAGTCGATCCCGAATGACCCCAGCACCCCCTTGGAGGCCAGGACGGCCCCCACCCGGGCGGCCCGTTCCTGGATGGCCAGGCGGTACTCGGGGTCGGCCGGGAACCGGCAGCCGAGGTACACGTGGCCCTCGGGCCCGCCCAGCACCTGGTCGTGAGTGGACACCACCTCGACCTCCCCGCTGGGGGCGATGCGCAGCTGGACGCTGGGCGAGACCATGGGCTCGTGGCGCACCAGCTCCTCGACGATGGCCCCCTCGGCCCCGATCTTGGCCGCGTAGTCGCTCCAGTTCTCGCCGGCCGCGCAGAAGGTCGTGCCCGATCGCGTCAGGGGCGTCGTCGGCCCGGACAGCTCGACGATGGCGTTCCCTTGCCCGGAGAAGCCGTTGTTGAGCTTGATGACCACGGCGTCGGCGTGGGGCGAGCGGGCCCGGATGGACTCGATGGCGTGCTCGATATCCTCGAGGTCCCACAGGTCCTCCTGGCCCTCCAGCACCGAGACCCCGGCCTGGCGGGCCGTACGGCGCGACCCCGTCTTGGACCCCAGCCAGAACAGATGGGGGGGCGAGCCGTACAGGGGGAGGCGGAGGGCCTCCGACAGCGCCCGCTCGGCGGGGGTGACGTTGAAGGGCAGCAGGTAGGCGTCCGACGGGCCCCCGGCCCGGGCCCGCAGTTCCTCGAGGGCCCCGGGGTGGTGGAGCAGCTTCTCGGACAGGGGGCCGATGGCGGGGTCGTCGAGGGCCAGCATGTGCAGGCGGCGGCGGGCCCCGGCCGGGTCGGGGACGAAGCGCAGGTAGTAGTCGACGATGGCCGGGTCCACGGCCAGTGAGGTCACGTAGACGATCCGCACGTCCGGGCGCCCCAGGCGCAGGGCCAGGAACAGCATCCGCTCCTCGTAGTGCAGTACGCCGGTGATCTTGCGCAGCTCGCTCTGGGCGAACGAGAGCGACGGCACCACCACGACGGTGCCCACCTCGAGGTCGTCGGGGCGCCTCTGCCTCAGCCGCTCGACGAACTCGGCCTGGCGGTCCTCCCAGGTGGCGGCCGTGATCGACGTGCCTTCCGCCGGGACGGGCTAAGGCCCGACCACGTCGGGGCCCAAAGCCTCGTCGATGGCAGCCATGGTGGCGGCGTCGATCTTCACTCCCGAGGCCCGGGCGTTGTCCTCGAGCTGGGCCGGGCGGCTGGCGCCCACGATGGCCGACGACACGTTGGGCTGTTGCAGCACCCAGGCCAGGGCGAGCTGGGCCAGCGACAGCCCCAGCCCGTCGGCGATGGGCCGCAGCCGCTGGACCGCCTCCAGCACGGCGTCGTCGCGGAACCGGCCCATCATCCGGCTGTCGGCCCCCGCGGCCCGGCTCCCCTCGGGCGGGGCCTGACCGGGCAGGTACTTGCCGCTGAGTGCGCCTTGGGCCAGGGGCGACCACACGATCTGGCCGATGCCGTTGGCCTCGCACAGCTCGATGACCTGCTCGGCCTTGCGCCACAGCATGGAGTACTCGGGCTGGCTGGAGACGAACGGCTCCAGCCCCTCGGTCCGGGCCAGCTCGATGGCGGCCGAGATCTGGGCGGGCGTCCACTCGCTGAACCCGAGGTAACGGGCCTTGCCTGAGCGCACCAGTTCGGTGAACGCCCCCATCGTCTCCTCCAGGGGCGTGTCCTCGTCGTAGCGGTGGGCCTGGTAGAGGTCGACGTAGTCCACCCCCAGCCGCCGTAGCGAGGCGTCGGACTGCTTGCGGACCTGCTCGGCCGACAGTCCCCGGTCGGTGTCGGACATGGGCCAGAAGGCCTTGGTGGCCAGCAGGTAGCTGTCGCGGGGCCGGCCCGCCAGCACCTCGCCCAGGAAGCGCTCGGCCTCGCCCCGGCCGTAGGCGTTGGCCGTGTCGATGAAGTTGATGCCCAGGTCGAACGCCTTGTCGACCACCGCCACTGCCTGTTCCCGGTCGATGCGCCCCCCATAGGTGAGCCACGTGCCCAGGCTGATCTCGGGGACGACCAGGTCGCTGCTGCCTAACCGGCGGTACTCCATGCGGCTCGTTCCTAGCACGCGGCCCGCCGCCGCCGGGCATCAGACCGAGGCAGCCGTCATCGGAGGCTCGGCCGCCCGGGTGCCCGGTGGGGCTTCGGGCCGATGGGGGCCTTCGACGGTGATCTTGGGCAGCCACTCCAGCCACGGGGGCAGGTACCAGTTGCGGTCGCCCAGGAGCTTCATGCTGGCGGGCACCAGCACCGAGCGCACCAGGGTGGCGTCGAGGAACACGGCCACCGCCAGGCCGAAGCCCATCTGCTGGAACATGACCAGCTCCCCCGAGGCGAAACCACCGAACACGGCCACCATGATCAGCGCCGCCCCGGTGATGATGCCGGCCGTCGTGCGCAACCCGTAGGCCACCGAGCTGGTGTTGTCACCCGTCAGGTCGTATTGCTCGCGGATCCTCGACAGCAGGAACACGTGGTAGTCCATCGACAACCCGAACAGCACCGAGAACAGGAACAGGGGCAGCCAGGCTTCGATGACGTCCACCTGCTGGAAGCCCAGCACGCCCGCGCCCACACCCTTCTGGCTGACCAGGACGATGAGCCCGTAGGCCGCCCCAACCGACAGCAGGTTCATCAGTAGGGCCTTGATGGGCACGATCACCGAGCGGAAGGCGACCGTCAGCAGCACGAACGACAGGCCGAGCACGAACACGAACACGACCGGCATGTAGCGGGCCGTGAGGTCGAAGAAGTCCTTGTTGAACGCCGTCTCGCCCCCCACCAGTGCCCGGGCCGGCCCACCCGCAGGGAAGGCCTCGGCCGCCACCTGGCGCAGGGTCGTGATGGAACCGACGGCTGCCCTGGAGGCGGGGTCGCCCTTGATGGGGGCGGAGATCACGGCCAGGTCGCGAGCGTCGTTGACCTCCACGCCACTGGGGCCGAACAACTCGGTGCCGGCCATGGCGGCCTCGACGGAGGCCATGCCGGCCCGCACGGCCGGGTCGTCGACGGGCCCGTCGATGACGACCTCGACGGGGCTGCTCAGGCCACCCGAGAAGTCGCGGGCCAGGGCTTCGAAGGCCTGCTTGGACTCGAAGCTGGCGGGCAGGGTGCTCACCCCCGCGAACCCGGTGCGCATGTCGGTCCACGACCAGGCGGCGGCCAGCATGACCGACACGCCCAGGACGAGGCTGACCACCGGACGGGCCATGACGGCGTGGCTGACCTTGTCCCAGAACCCTCCGGGACGGCCCACCCCACCGGCCGACGACGAACGCCGGACGGCCAGCTTGTTCACCTTGTCGCCCAGCAGCCCGAGCATGGCCGGGAGCAGGGTCATGGAGGCGGCCACGGCCGCGATGACGACGAAGATGGCTCCCGCGGCCAGGCTCCGGAAGATCGTCGTGGGGATGATCAGCATGCCCACCAGGGCCAGCACCACGGTCATCCCGCTGAAGAACACGGCCCGGGTGGCCGTGGCCCCGGCCGCCTCGATGGCATCGAGCTTGTCGAGCCCCCGGGCGCGCTCCTCCCGGTAGCGGGAGACCACGAACAGCGAATAGTCGATCCCGACGGCCAGGCCCATCATCGTGATCATGTTGGTCACGAAGAACGAGAACGGGCTGAGCTGGCCGACGACGGCCACCACCCCCACGGCGATGGTGATAGCCGCGATCCCCACCAGGATGGGCAGCACGGCGGCCACTACCGCCCCGAACACGACGACGAGGATGACGAGAGCAGCCATGACGCCGACCGCCTCGCCCTTGCGCAGGTCCTCTTCGGCCACCTTGGCGAAGTCCTCGCTGAGCGAGGCCGGGCCGAACACCCGGGTGGTGAAGGCTCCGGTCGTCGACTGCCCCGCTACCTCTCGCAGGGCGTGGGCCTTGTCGCTGGCATCGGCCGGTTCACCGGCCAGGACGGCGGGCACGATCGTCGTGCGCCGGTCGGCCGACACCATGGACTGGTCAGCGCTCTGGTAGAAGGTCCGCACGGTCAGCACCTCTCCGGGCCCGAGGGCCTGGAGGCGGAGCTGGAGAGCCTCCACGTGGTTCTTGAAGGCGGGGTCGTCGACGGTGACGGTCGACGAGGTGACGATGAAGATCTCGGTGGCATGGCGGGGGCCCCGCAGCCGGTCCTCGATGAGAGCGGCCGCCTGCTCGGCCTCGGGGTCGTTGGTGAACGTCGCTTCCTGGGTGAGCGCGTCGCCCATCAGCGACCCGATGAGCGTGGCCGACAGGACGATGGCCAGCACCCAGGCCAGGACTGTACGCCCGGGATGGCGGCTGGCCGACCGGGCCAGCGACTGCGTGGACACCCTCATTCGATCCTCCTGCCCCGGGCCCGCCTGCCCTTCTTCGGAACCGTTGCCGGGCATCGTACGTACAACGTACGATGAAGGACAAGGGGGCTAGCACTACCTTTTCGGGGTGCGCCTGGCCCACCGGGCGCCGGATCGCCGGAGGACACATGGCACGACCAACTACCAGCGGCGGCCCGGCGGGCACGGACACGGCCGGCAAGGGCCAGGTGCTCGACCGCGAGGCCATCTTGGGCTCGGCCCTCGAGCTGGTCGACGAGGTGGGCCTGGCCGGCCTCAACATGCGGGCCCTGGCCCAGCGTCTGGGCGTAGGGACGATGTCGCTCTACCACCACGTACCCAACAAAGACGCCCTGCTCGACGGCATCGTCGAAGCCCTCCTGGGCGGTATCGAGATCCCGGCGGCCGACGCCGGTTCGTGGGATGAACGGGCGCTGCTCATGGCCCGTTCGTTGCGGGCCGTGGCCCTGTGCCACCCCCACTGCGTCCCCCTGATGGTCACCCGCCCGTTCGCCACCGGCGACGCCCTGCGCCCGTGCGAGGCCGCCTTCGACGTGCTGGCCGAGGCCGGGCTCTCCACCGAGCAGGCCCTCATCGCCTTCCGCACGATCGTGGCCTACGTGCTCGGCTTCGTGATGATGGAGTCGGCCGGCTTCTTCGGCGGCGTGGGCCCCGGTCGCGACCCCGACGAGCTGCTCGAGCTGGGCCTGCCCCGCCTAGCCGCCATGGTGCCCCACCTGGAGGGCCGGGACATCAACGCGGACTTCGACGCCGGCTTGCGCATCGTCGAGGTCGGGTCCCTCGCCGCCCTGGCCCAGATGGCCCAGGCCCCGCGTCAGCGGTAGCGGCGGGCGGGCTATCCGGCCCGGCCCAGGACCATGGCCGCCCCCACGGTGGCGTTGGTGGCCTCGTCGACCAGGATGAGGCTGCCCGTGGTGCGGTTGCGGCGGTAGTCGTCGAACATGAGCGGGGTGGTCGTCCGCAGGGTCATGCGGCCGATCTCGTTGAGGCCGAGACGGTCCGACGACTCGTCGCGGTGCAGGGTGTTGACGTCGAGCCGGTACCGCAGCTCTTTGACCATGGCACGCGACCAGCGGGTGGTGTGCTTGACGGCGTACATGGTGCCGGCCGTGAGGGGCTTTTCGGCCATCCAGCACACCATGACGTCGAGGTCCTGGCCCACGTGGGGGTGGTTGTGGGGCCGGCAGATCATGTCGCCCCGGGAGATGTCGAGGTCGTCGGTGAGCCGGATGGTGACCGACATGGGCGGGTAAGCCTCGTCGACCGGGCCGCTGTAGCTGTCGATGGCGGCCACCGTGGTGGTGAGGCCCGAGGGCAGCACGACCACCTCGTCGCCGGGCCGGAACACGCCCCCCGAGACCTGGCCGGCGTAACCCCGGTAGTCGTGGTGGGCGTCGTTGTTGGGCCTGACCACGTACTGGACGGGGAAGCGGCTGTCGATGAGGTTGCGGTCCGAGGCCACGTGGACCTCCTCCAGGTGGGTCAGCAGCGGCGCCCCCCGGAACCATCCCATGTTGGCCGACTCCTCGACCACGTTGTCGCCATGGAGGGCGCTGATCGGGAAGAACGTGAGGTCGGCGATCTCCAGCTTGGTGGCGAAGGCCCGGAACTCCTCCTTGATGGCCTCGTAGACGCCCTGGTCCCAGCCCACCAGGTCCATCTTGTTGACGCACAGGGCCAGGTGAGGCACCCGCAGCAGGGTGGCGATGAAGGCGTGCCGGCGGGACTGCTCGACCAGGCCCTTGCGGGCGTCGACCAGGATGATGGCCAGGTCGGCCGTCGACGAGCCCGTGACCATGTTGCGGGTGTACTGCACGTGGCCGGGCGTGTCGGCGATGATGAACTTGCGCCTGGCCGTGGCGAAGTAGCGGTAGGCCACGTCGATGGTGATGCCCTGCTCGCGCTCGGCCCGCAGGCCGTCGGTGAGCAGGGCCAGGTTGACGTAGTCGAGGCCCCGGGTGGTGCTGGCCCGCTCCACGGCCTCGAGCTGGTCCTCGAGGACCTGCTTGGAGTCGTAGAGCAGGCGCCCGATGAGCGTGCTCTTGCCGTCGTCGACCGAGCCGGCGGTGGAGAAGCGGAGCAGGTCCATCTAGAAGTAGCCCTCGCGCTTGCGGTCTTCCATGGCCGCCTCGCTGAACTTGTCGTCGGCCCGGGTGGCGCCCCGCTCGGTCACCCGGGTGGTGGCCACCTCGGCGATCACGTCTTCGATGGTGGCCGCCGAGGACATGACGGCCCCCGTGCACGACATGTCCCCCACAGTGCGGAAGCGGACCATGGCCTCGAACGGCTCCTCGTGGGCCTGCACGGTGTTGTAGGGGCCGACGGCCAGCAGCATGCCGTCGCGCTCGAAAACCTGGCGGCGGTGGGCGAAGTAGATGGAGGGGACCTCCATCTGCTCCTTGGCGATGTACATCCACACGTCGAGCTCGGTCCAGTTGGAGATGGGGAAGGCCCGGATCTGCTCGCCCTTGCGGACCCGGCCGTTGTAGAGCGACCACAGCTCGGGCCGCTGGTTCTTGGGGTCCCACTGGCCGAACTCGTCGCGGAAGGAGAAGAACCTCTCCTTGGCCCGGGCCTTGTCCTCGTCGCGCCGCCCCCCGCCGAAGCAGGCGTCGAAGCCGTGCTCGCGGATGGCGTCGAGCAAGGTGGTGGTCTGGAGGCGGTTGCGAGATGCCCGGGGACCGGTCTCTTCGACCACCCGGCCCCTGTCGATCGACTCCTGCACGCTGGCCACGACCAGGCGCTCGCCCAGCTCGGCCATGCGCCGGTCGCGGAACTCGAGGGCCTCGGGGAAGTTGTGGCCGGTGTCGACATGCATCACCGGGAACGGGAAGCGGGCCGGCCGGAAGGCCTTCTCGGCCAGGCGCAGCAGCACCAGCGAGTCCTTGCCACCGCTGAAGAGCAGCACCGGCCTTTCGCACTCGGCTGCCACCTCGCGCATGACGAAGACGGCCTCGGCTTCGAGGGCGTCGAGGTGGGTCAGTTCGTAGTCGGTGATGCCGGCGGTCATCGGTGCAAAGCTTGCCAGACCATCTCGACGGACTCTTCCACCGTCTGGGAGTGGGTGGGCAGGGTCACCTCGGGGGCAACCGGCGGTTCGTAGGGGTCGTCGGCCCCGGTGAGGCCCGACATCTGGCCCGTGCGCTGGCGGGAGTAGAGGCCCTTGACGTCCCGCTGGGCGCACACGTCGGCCGGGGCGGCCACGTACACCTCGACGAACCGGCCGCCGTGGCGGGCCCGCACCTCGTCGCGCACGGCCCGGTAGGGCGACACCAGCGAGCACATGACGTACACGCCGTTGCGGCTGAGCAGGTCGGCCACGAACCCCACCCGGCGCACGTTCTCGTCGCGGTCCTCCCGGGTGAACCCCAGGTCCTTGGAGAGGTGGGTGCGGACCACGTCACCGTCGAGCACCTCGACCGGAAGCCCCTCGGACCCCAGCCGGGCGGCCAAGGCCTGGGCGATCGTCGTCTTGCCGGCCGAGGGCAGGCCGGTGAACCAGACCGTGCGCCCACTGAGTGTCTTCATTCTGCGCGTTCCGCCGAGCTCGTCCAAGGTTGGGCACCTAGCGTACACACCCGGCTAGCGCCGCCCCAGCCGGTACGGTTCTCCCGTGGAGAACCCAGATCAGCCGGCGGTTGGGGCAAGGGCGGGGGGAGCGTCCCACGTTGCCGCTCGGGACGATCATCACCTGGCGGCCCACCTCGCCGCCGAGTCGGGCTGGCGGCTCCTCGAAGTGCGGGAGCGGCTTCACGGCCAGCCCGAGCGGGAGATCGGCGACGAAGGGGACCGGGTGTCCCAGGCCTTCCTCGCCACTGCCCTGGCTGAGGCCCGCCCGGCCGACGCCGTCCTTTCCGAGGAGGCGGCCGACAACGGGGCCCGGTTGGCCTGCGACCGGGTCTGGGTCATCGACCCCCTCGACGGCACCCGGGAGTACGGCGAAGGCCGCACCGACTGGGCCGTGCACGTGGCCCTGTGGTCCGGCGGGCGCCTGGCCGCCGGGGCCGTCGCCTTGCCGGGGGCCGGGCAGGTGTTCTCCACTGCCCGCCCGCTGTACCCGGCGGCGGCCGGCGGCGGCGGGCGCCTCCGCCTGGTCGTGAGCCGGAGCCGGCCGCCCGAACTGGTCGTCCGCCTGGCGCCGGTCGTCGGCGCCGACCTCGTCCCCCTGGGCTCGGCCGGGGCCAAGGCCATGGCCGTCGTCACCGGCGACGCCGACGCCTACGTCCACGGCGGGGGGATGTGGGAGTGGGACAGCGCGGCCCCCGTGGCCGTCGCCCTGGCCGCCGGCCTGCACGCCTCCCGCCTCGACGGTTCACCCCTGGTCTACAACCAGCCCAGCCCCTGGCTCCCCGACCTCGTCATCTGCCGGCCCGAGCTCGCACCCGCCCTGCTGGGTGCCATCGCCGCCCTCCCCGCCGGTAACCTGGCCCCCCCGCCCCCGTAGCTCAGAGGATAGAGCGTCGGTTTCCTAAACCGTGCGTCGGAGGTTCGAATCCTCCCGGGGGCGCTGCAAATTAGCAGGTAGGAGGCCATTTCTGCAGTTGGCCGGCTGGCTCGGAGGGCGACTTGCCCATCCAGTTCAACTACTCTTGCCCATCCGATCGCGGTACGGTGGCGTTCGTGGCCGGGTCGATCCGCCAGCGGGGGAAGCAGTCGTGGGAGATCCGCGCCTTCGCCGGCAAGGACGCCGAGACGGGGAAGAAGCGCTACGTCACCCGAACCGTCCGCGGCGAGCGCCGTGATGCCGAGGTCGCGCTCGGCCGGCTGCTCGGTGAGATCGAGGACGGCCAGCACGCCGTGCGCGCGGGCACCGTCGGCGAGCTGTGCGAGCGCTGGTACTCCCACGCCGCGCCCGACCTCTCGCCGGCGGTCGCCGCGGAGTACCGGCGCTTGCTCGACCGGCGCATCCTCCCCCGCTGGTCCGACATGCCGCTGCGTCGGCTGCGCACAGCCGACCTCGACCAGTGGTACTCGGAGCTACGCCGCTCCGGTGCCGCCGGCGGGAAGCCGCTGGCGCCGAACACCGTGATGCGATCCCACGCTGTCCTCCGGCGGACGCTGGCCCAGGGCGTGAAGTGGGGGTGGCTCACCGTCAACCCGGCGGCCAACGCGTCGCCGCCGCGGTCGAAGAAGCAGCATTCCGAGCTACCCGATCCCGCCGACGTCGCCCGGCTGATCGACGCGGCGGCGAAGGTGAACCCCTACCTGCCGGCCTACTTCCGGTTGGCAGCGGCCACCGGCGCGCGCCGGGGCGAGTTGTGCGCGCTGCGGTGGAAGCACATCGATCTCGAGAAGCGCCGGGTGACGATCGCCCGCAGCATGGCCGAGGTCGGCGGTGAGCTCATCGAGAAGGACACGAAGACCCACCAGGTCCGGAAGGTCACGATCGACGAGGAAACGACGGCGCTGCTCGTCGCTCACCGCGAAGCCTGCGCTGAGCTGGCGACGAAGTGCGGAACCTCGATCTCGTCGAACTCGTTTCTGTTCTCGCACGAGGTCGACTTCACGAAGCCCTGGCGCCCGAACTACGCGACGCTCGCCTTCGGCCGCCTGCGCGACGAGCTCGGCCTCGACGGCGTGAAGCTCCACCACCTCCGCCACTTCAGCGCCACGCAGCTCCTGTCGGCCGGCATCGACATCCGCACCGTCAGCGGCCGGCTCGGTCACGCCAACGCATCGACGACCCTCGACTTCTACGCCCAATTCCTTCAGGCAGCAGACGAGCGCGCGGCAGACGCTCTCGGGGCGTTGCTGGCTAGTAACGGATCGACGCCCAGCCCGCGGTGATGCCAGGCACTACCGGCGAAGCCGGTGAAGCTCGTCTTCGATGACACCAACGAATCGACGCTCGGCATCCGAATTGGGAACGAGTTCGTCCGTCCATCGTCGGTGGTGGTGACGAAAGAGCGCCGGCAGTTCACCGTGGGAGACGTTTGACGCAAGCCACGACTGTGTGTTCTGTGAACGAAGGTCGGTCGTCAACCCGAGGAACTCACGAAGCAGACCAAGCGTGAGATCGGTGTCGTAGTACTTGCACTCGAAGGCCATCACGATCGCACGCGCTCTCGGATGGAAGGACTGACGACGAGCTTCGTCGCACTCATCGGTGCGAATAGCGGAGACATCGCATTCATGGGTCACTCCGGACTGCCCTTCACCGCGAATCCCGATGTGGACCTCGAGAAGGGCCTGACCTGAATGCGCCAGGAGGGCATGTGCGAAATCGGGAGACCAGATGACACCGGGTCCGCGACGCAGCACGAGTCGACGGCGGCCAGCGACGATGGGTAACGGCCCTGTCGTCCCGGTCCGGAACGAGACGACGTAGTGGTCCTGCTGAGCGGCGACGATCAACCGCGAGAAGATGTACGCCTCGTACAGGTCGAACAATGCGTCCTTGGTGGTGAGACTTGGCGTTACGGCTCCTGGCAGAGCTTGCTTGATCTTCTGGAGCAACTCGTTCGCCTTCGTCACTCGAGCTCCCGGCGAAACTCGGTGATCAGCTCACGAAGCGCCGTTACTCGTTCAGAGGCCTCGACGAGCATCTCGCGGCTAACAACCATGCCTGCCCGGTCGCCGATGGATCCCACGAGTTCCACGGAGTCGGGCCGGAACTCCAATTCAACCTCGAACCCGGCGGCCTCCTCCAACGCACTCAAGGTCGTTCGAACGAGGTCAATCGGCTGCACCACCGCACGCTCAACCGCGTCGACGAGGAGCCGTAGCATCTCGCTCGGCAGGTAAGCACGCGAGGCCTTCACGGCCTCACGCTTTCGTCGACGTCCCGGCTCCTGCGCCTCGAGCAAGACCTGCCGACGCTCCTCGACACCCTGCTGGACGAGGGCATCGACGTCATCGGTGATCCACCGCAGTTGGTCAATGGCTGCGACCGACGCTCGCAGATCCGCGTATAGCGCCCGGGCCTCTTCCTCCTCGATGGCCATGATTAATCCAGCACCTTCAGTAGCTCGTTCTTCATCAAAGCGTTGAAGTGGTTGGCGATGCGTCTTGGCACGTCGCCACCGCGGACGACGAGGCCAAGCTCCATGTTGTCCGTCATCGCGGCGCCGGTGAGGTTCGCTGAGGTGACGAAGGCGACGCGGCCGTCGGCGACGGCGCACTTGGCGTGCATCGCGGCGTGACCGCCACTCGCGGAGGCACGAAGCTCGGCTGGCCACACGTAGAACGAGACGGTGTCGCCGAGGGCGTCGAACGCCTCCTTCGCGTCGTGGGTCAGGTTGCCCTTCGACTCGACGACTGACTCGAGGATGAGCCGGACATCCACGCCTCGGTCGGCGGCGGCCTTGAGCGCCTCGACGATCGTCACCACCTTGTACGCCGCGAAGCTGACGACGATGAGGCTCTTCCTGGCTTCCTCGATCACCTCGGCGAGCACGGCGCTCGTCGCTCGCACCGGCACCTCGTAGCTTGCTGGACCGGTCCACACCACAGACACCTGCTCCTCGCCCCCGAACCGGTCGGCCATCTCGCTCTGCCACTTCAGGCTGAGGGAGGCAGGGCACACCACGAGGACCGTGCGGGCTCGGTGGCGCAGCAGCAGCTCCTGGACGACGAGCCCGGCCTCGATGGTCTTGCCGAGCCCGACGTCGTCGGCGATGAGGAGGTTGACCCTCGGCATCTGCAGCGCCCGCACGACCGGATCGAGCTGGTAGTCCTCGATCGTGATGCCGGACCGAAACGGTGCCTGCAGGGCGCGGCTGTCGGCGGAGGTGATCGCACCCCACCGGACGGCGTCGAGGAAGGCATCGAGCCGTTCCGGGTCGTCGAAGCGGTCGGCCTGCGGCTGAGGGAGTGTGGCCGTCTCGAGCACGGCCGTCCCAGGCTCGATCTCCCAGATGACGCTCAGCTCGTCGCCGAGACCGTCGTCCTCCACCGAGGTGAGCTCGAGCAGGTGTTGGGCGCCGCCGTCGTCGAGCGCGGACGCGGCGACGTCGCTCACGACCCAGTGCCGATCGCGGACGCGGACGAGCTGCCCCACCTCAGGGGCGGCCAGCGTCGCTCGGGGTTCGGTCGTCGTCACGTTGCGTGTTGGCAGCTGGTCTCGCCGTGCATCTCATCCACGGTACGAGACGAGCGTGACGCCTTCATGGCGTCACGCGATGGAGAGCCCGCGGCCGGTCTCTCGTTCCGGTGGGTCGATCGCCTGGTGAAGGGTCTTCAGGATGCGGTCGTACTCGAACTGCTCCAAGGCCCCTTCGGGCCTGGGGCCGAGGAGGTCTGTCAGGGAGGCCGCGTTGTCGGGCCACCTTCGTCCTCGCTCGTCCAGGTATGCGACGAGGTTCTCGACGGCGCCATCCCAGCGGAGGCGGTCTCTCTGGGACATGGGGCGCGGCCCGAGCAGGTCGACGATGGCAGGTGTCGGATCGGCGACCGCTGCGATACGGACGGCGAGGCGGCGGGCGGAGATGGCCAAGGCGGTCAAGCGCCGCTCGTCGAACTCCGCCCGGTGCTCAGCCGCGAACTCTTCGTGGGCGGCCTGCCGCGCGTGCAGCTCTGCCACCTGGTCGGTCGCACGCCCGATGACCTCCTCCAGCGAGGTGAAGGCCTTCGTCTGCTGCCGGCGGGTGCGCGGGTTCCAGGACTGGCGTCGCTGCTCCATCGCTTCGCGGCGTTGGTGGAGCAACTCCAGCCGGCGCCGGGACCGGGTGAGCTCTTCGGTGACGGGCGGTGGCTGCTCGCAGAGGATCCGGTCGAGCTGCCGGAGGCGGGCGTTCAACTGCTGCAGGGTGCCGGAGCGGGCGAGGCGGGACGCTTCGGTGGCGAGCGGGTCCATCTCGGCGGCCAGCTGTTCGTCGCTGCGACGGCTCAGCGCGTCGACGACGGTGTCGAAGCCGGCCGCGTCCGGCTCGATCGCTCGGGGGTCGTCTTCGTCATCGAGGTCGAGCTCGCCGTGGACGACGTAGAGGTGCGTCTCGTCGGTGGCGCGGGTGATGGCGACGTAGCCCTCCTCGAACCGGGATGCGTCCGAGGGGTGGTAGCGGGCTCGGTCGAGCGTCGCTCCCTGGACCGCGTAGGTGGTGCGGGCGTAGGCGTGCTCGAGATGCCCGGCGGCGAGGTACTCGTGCGGGACGTGAACAGTGCCCTCTCGATCGAAGGCGACTGCCACCTCACCACGGTCGTGGTCGATGGCGACGATGCGGCCAACGCTCCCGTTCTTCACGAACTCGGCCCGGCCGGGCGCGTGCAGCGACCGGTCGTTGCGGCGGGCGACGACCTCGTCGCCGACCAGGAGCTCACGCCCATGAACGACCAGCGGCTCGCCGGTGAGGACGCCCTCGTCCTTGAGGAGCGCGCGGGCCCGGTCGTTGAGGGCACGCCGGGCGGCGTTGGTCCCGGCGAGCATCGGCGAGGCTGATCCGGCGCAGCGGTCGGCCCACCAGTCACGGACGAGCGCGTCGTAGGTATCGGCTGCGCTGTCGCCGCGGTGGACCTTGCCGTCTCGGTCGTACCGGTCGAGCGCACCGGCGACGTCGCCTCGTCGGTACTCGTCGATGGAGAGACGCTCGGCGGGTTCGCACTGGCGCCGGTTCTCGACGAGCCGGACGACGGTCGGGTCGTCTCGGCTGGCGAGGGCCTTGAAGACGCCACCGGTGTCGACCGAGGTGTGCTGATCGGGATCTCCGATGAGCTTGATCGCGCCGCCCGCTCGGTCGACGTGGGCGGCGAGCCGGGCCAGCTCGCGGGTCCCGACCATCGACGCCTCGTCGATCAGGACGATCGTGCCGGGTGCGAAGTGGTCGCCGCGCTGTTCGAGGTCGATGAGCAGGCTGGCGATGGTCTGCGCCGGCCGGCGCGTGTACCGCTCGAACCCGACCGCGGCCTCCAGCTCGGCAGCGGCGGTTGCGCTCACGGCGCAGCCGACGACCGGCGCGCCGGCCGCGGCAAACGCCTCGACGCAGGCGGCGGTTGCGTAGGTCTTGCCGGAGCCGGGGCGCCCGACCACGACCTGAATGGCTCGGGACGTCGAGCAGACGGAGCGGACCATCTCGGCCTGCTCGCCGGAGAGCTCGGGGTGGCGGGCGAGCGTGCCCTCGATCGCGGAGCCGGCGACCGCTCCTTGTCGTGTGGTCGCCCACGTGAGGAGCCCGGTCTCGATCTCGATCAGCTCGGGTGTGCTGAACACGGCGGTGCCGCCGGTGCGGATGCGGCGGTTGTCGAGACCGATGAGGACCTGGGAGTTGCGTCCGGAGGTCGGGCCGGCGAGGAGCACGACGCGCTCGGAGGCGAGGAACCGGTCGGCCAGGCGCTCGACCTCGGGCGCCGGCGCCGATGCGCCGACGGCGGCGGCGATCTGCTGGACGATGTCTCGGCGGGTGAAGGTGGAGGAGCGCTCGGTCAGGCCGTGCGGTCCGGTGAGGTGGTCGTAGAGGCGCTCGACGGCGCCGGCGGTGAGCTGGGGGGAAGCCCAGTGCGCCGGTGGGGTGGCCGGCTCAGCCATTGCTGGCGCGGCGGGGCAGGTCGATCACCGGCGAGGGCCGGGCGACGAGCTCGTCGAGGGCCCACTTCGGCACCACGATGCGGCGCACGTGGAGCCGCAGGGCGTAGAGCTGGCCCTGGTCGATCATGTTGCGGACCGTCCCGGGCAAGACCTTCAGCCGTTCGGCGACCTCGGCGACCGTGTAAACGAGCGACGTCTCGGCCGGCGGCCGCCGGGCGGGATCACGAGCCGGCATCACCGGCTCGCAGCGGCGTCGTCCCATCGGACCTCCTCTCGATGGCAGGGATGGAGGAGATGGTCCGGATCGGTTTCCCGTTTCCGTTCCCGTTCGCGTTCCTGTTCGCGTCCCGTCCGGATCCCGGGATCCCGGTGGGCGTCCGGGATCCGTCCGGGACGGCGTGGGGGCTGTCCCGGACGGCGGCCCGCGAGCCCGGGATTCATCCGGGAACTCCCTGGTCAGGCCATGAAACGGGAAACCTCTCGGCCATCCCGGGCACCGTGCGGGACGCAGCTCATGAACGGGCTCATGGATCAGGAATTTCTTCGTCGATGAGACTCATGGCCGCGAGCGGGGGCGCTCACGGACGTGCCGGTTGGCGGTCCACCGGGGGCTCGGCGGCGCCGTGACGCACGCTGATCCATGAGCCGCTTGACCTGGGGTTTCCCGCCCTCCGTGAGCCGTACTGGGGCTTCGGGGCCGGCGTCCATGAGTCGCCTCGTGAGGGTGCCGCCGCGCGGAAGACTGGTCCGCATGGCCGACGACGAGGATCCGCTGATCACCGACGCCATCGCCAAGCTCGATGCGGAGGACGCCGGCGCCGCCCGCGACGCCGAGGCCGCGCTCCAGTCGCTCACGTGGGGTGAGGGCCTGGGTGTGATCACCCAGGAGCGGCTGCAGCACTTCCTCTGGTACGGGCTGCCGATCAAGTGGCTGACCGACACCGACCACCACCGCCGGATCGTCGACGCGCTCGGCCGTGCCTTCGACCTGCTCGGCCTCCCCCGGTACGCGGCGCTGTGCCGGTCGTCAACGACGGCCGAGGTGCTCGACGCCTACGAGCGCAGCGACACCGAGGGCAAGAAGGCGTTCCGCAAGGCCGACCTCGCCTCGGGCATCCAGCCCCCCGACATCGACGAGCTCGAGTGGGGCGCGGTCATGGGGATGGTCGAGTCAGACGCGCTGTCGTCGACGGCCGAGCTGCTCGAGCTGGCCATCGCTGGCGGCGAGCTCGTCCCCGGCGCTCGGGGGTGGAAGCAACGCCAGGCCGACCTGGTGCGGGCGCACCTCACGACCCCGCGCATCGAGCTGGGCGGCCGGACCTGGCTCGACGGCATCGCCGAGGAGCGGCTCGACACGTGGCTCGACCCGCACCGCCGCAGCGCCACCCGCCGCCGCATCCTCGAACCACTCGCCGCCACCGTGCGGGCACCGGCCGCGATGCCCGCCGGGATCGAGGATCCGCTGCCGCGGCTGCGGTGGTTCCTGGGTGAGCTCGCCGACGGTCAGCCGCTGACCCAGACCAGCAACCTCAGCCGGGCCTTCGTGCAAGAGGCAGCGCCACGGTTCGGGTGGGACTTCAAGAACCCGCCCCGTACCGAGGACGAGCTGTTCGACCTCCACCAGCTCCGCCACCTCGCCCAGCGCCTTGGGCTCGCCCGCCGGTCCGGACGGAAGCTGGCGCTCACGCCGAAGGGCCGGGCGGCGCTTGGCGACGCCGAGCTGCTCTTGCGAACGGCTGCCCGAGGGCTGCTGCCGGACCACCAGTTCGCCGCCGCGCTCGGCGAGCTCACTCTCGCGCTGCTCGTCGAGCGCGAGGTGCACACCAGCGAGCTCGACGAGACCCTCCGTGACATCGTCGCCGAGGTCGGGTGGCGGGCAACGGATACCGGCCAGCCGCCGACCGAGCACGACATCAGCTGGGCGTGGCACCAGACGACGAACCTGCTGCGCGCCCTCGACGTCCTGTCGACCGGTGGCGGTTGGGACGACCGCAGCTACGCGCTCACGCCGGCGGGCCAGGCGCTCGCGCTCGAGTGCCTCCACCAGCGCGCCACCGGGCCGCGGTCGAGCATCTCGGGTTGATCGTGGGTACGCGGAGGCCGCCGACCTTCGGGCCCGAGCCGTGGGCTGAGCACGCCCGCGAGAGCTGGTCGCACTGGGACCTGTGGTTCTGCCTGCTGTGCGTCACCGAGGCCGACGGCGATTGGGACGCGCTGGAGGAGGCGATCATCGCCCGGGACCGCCAGCGGTCGGTAACGAGTCGGGTGTGGGAGCGCAAGCGCAGCCATCTGCTCGACCTTCTCGGCCGGCTGGAGGCGGCCGGCCTAACCGCGGCCGATCTCGCCGCCGACCACCTCGACGACAAGGCCTTGCGGACGAAGGCGCGGCGCAAGGTGCTCGACCAGGAGCTCGCCGGCCGCGACCTCACCCCCGCGATGGAGGACACGCCGCGCCGACGGCTGCGCGAGCGCGCCCTGCGCGGCCACTGGCCATTGTTCCCGGTATCGCCCGAGGAGGACTACGCCCACTTCGCCGACCTGGTAGACGGCGAGCGCCGGAGCTTCCGGCTGGCCACCGCGCTGGAGGCCATCACCGCCGAGGAGCACGAGGACGGTGCCGGCGACCCCGCCCCGGCAGCTGGCCCTCTGGCGGGCAGTCCTGACCGCCGGGCTCGAAGCATTCCTTGGTGGGCTGCGCGACTCCGACGGCGCCGTCGGCACCTTCCTCGGAGACGCTCTCGAGACCTACGCCTCGCTGCCCTGGCGGGACACGGGCATCGAGCCGGCCGTCTACTGGGCCGACCTCTGCGAGTGGTGCATCTGGGAGGACTACGGCATCCGCCACCGCCGCGACGCCGCACCATTCCTCGGAGCCCGCGAGGCGGACGTCGAGAGAGTCGAGCGTCTCCTCCTCGAACTCGCAGCCGAGCACCGGTCGCACCGCCTCGACTACGAGGCCGACGAGGCGCTCCAGCTCATCGCATGGCTGGCGGTGGCCACCCGTTCGTTCGACCGGTTCGCGGTAGCGGCCGAGAGGTTGCGAGCGGAGTGGTGGATGCCAGTCGACGCGTTAGGCGAGGCAGCCGTCGGCGCTGGCAAGCCCGACCTCGCCGCCGAGGTATACGGTGCGGCCATCGTCGGCGGCGGCTGGCACGTCGACCACCTCACCCGGCTGTGTCGCCAGCGAACCGGGCACGACCCCGCACCGCGTCGACACCTGCGGGCCGTCGAAACGGACCAGTAGCTGCGAAGATTCACGACCCAGAGAGCGCGTCGAGGAACTCGCGCACTGCGCCTACCGAGCGTCGCTCGAGCTGGGCTTCGTCCTCAGGCGCGGCAGCGACGAACCGGGCGTACGAGCGTGATCCGATGCGATCGGGGCCGGCGAAGGCATCTCCGATCGCCTGCAGCGCGGTGCGAACCTCGGGTCGATCGAACGCCGGACATCGAGCGAAGTCGGCGGCCGCAGCGCGCGCTCCTCCGGGCCAGCTCTCGATCAGCCAGACGATGTCGTAGGCGTCCTTCGGCTTGTCCCGCGCAGTCGCGCCGACCAGTGCCTGTGACTTGGCGACGAGGAACGCCACGGGCCCGGTCACGCGGAGCTCGGCGACGAGGGTTCCCTTATTGCCGGGGAGGTTCACCTCGCGCCGAACGACCTCAACGTCAGTGGTCAGGAGGTCGCCTGCGCCCAGCGCGAGCGCGGAGAGCCGACCGCCGAGGTTGTGCTTGCCAGTCGGGTTGTCGCTCGCGGACGGCCGGAACGCGCGCCCGGCCGGTCGGGTGTCGTCGGCGGGACAGAAGAACTCGATCGTCAGCGGAAGCCCATCGCTACGCCGCCACCGGAACGACGCGTCCGTCTCCGCGAACCCGAGCCGCTTCAGCACCGTCTCGATCCGCTCGTAGGTGTCCGTCGCCCCTTCGACGAGAGCAACACTCAGGCAGAGGTCGATGTCCGCGGTTCCTACGTGCGGCTCGATCCCCGGGTCGAGCACCGGCACGAGCAATCCCGGGACGATTCCTCCGATGAGGACCACATGAGCGGAGGCGAACCCGAGCGATCGCACGAGGTCGGCGGCCTCCGCCACGAGCTGCTCCGCGACGTGCGCGTCGTAGCCGCTGATGTGCTGACCGTCAGGCTCGCTCAAGGATCGCCTCCCTGAACAGCTGCGCGGCATCCTCGCCGCGGCCGCCCTCGCGCGCGATGTCGAGCCAGACGCGGACCGGCGGCGCAACCTTCACGCCGTCCCGCTCCTGCGCGCCGAAGGTGCCGAGCTCGCCGACATCGGTCCACAGCTCCAGGTTCATGCCGCTGGCAGGACCCTGGGCGTCGAGGTGCTCCAGCCCGAGACGATGCAGTGCATCGGGCGCGTCGAGCACACCCACGCGCACGTGCGCGACGGGTACGCGCGTGAGGACGGGGATGCCCATGAGGTTGCTCGCGGCGGCGCCCGTCACGGCATATGGCAGGCCGGCCTTGTCGGCGAGCGCGGCGAAGTTGCGCATCTCGTCATCCGGCGTCCTTCCATAGACATACGTGGCGGCAGCCGCGGGCCGACGCCGAGCGCGATCAACGGTTCGCAGCCAGTCGAGGGCCGCTCGGCGATCAGGGACGGTGCTCCGCTGACTCGGGCCCTTTCCCTCACGGCGCAGCAGGTTGTTCCGTTCGAGCACTCGGAACACCGTGTGTGCTTGACCCACGGAGACTGCCGCAGCTTGGGCGAGCTGGCTCACCGTCCAGGCCTCCTGGTCGCTGCCGAGGAGGACCTGCACCGCCCTGATGCTCGCCGGCCCGATGCCCTGGGTTCCCTTGGGCTTGGGTTGCTCCGGTCGACGGCTGCCCCGGTCGATGTGCACGTAGGTCCCGGGCCACGCCAGATGCATCGCGCCTCGGCCGTCGCACCACGACAACCCAGCGCGCTCGAGGGCCTCGCGCTCCGCGGCGGGAATCGTGCCTGCCACCACGAGCCCAACCGCATCGGGAGGGACACGACGCACGAGGTCGGCGACGTCGACCTCCAAATCGCCCGCCGGGCCACGACGGGGACGGGGCAAGATCACGATCGGTCGCTCGGTGCCATCCACCGTGATCCGGTGTTCGACGCCGTCGACGACCTTGATGTCTCGGATGCTCTCGAGGGCGCGTCGAACGGGCACGGCGACGTCCTCATCCAGTTCGACGGCTAGTTTCACTTTGCGGCACCATTCAGTGAGTTGTGAAAACTGCTGTAGACCGAATAGTAGCGGTAGTCGACTGGCCTGTCACCCGCGGGGGCGGTTAGCTCTGATGCGGATAAACGACGGTTCTGGTACGATTTCCGCAGTGAACTCAACCGCCAGCTCTGCGCGGGTCGATCGGCGGATCCCTGGCTGGGCAAGCGCGCTCGTCGGGCAGCTGGCTCGCGACCGGCCGGCAGTGGTGACGAACGAGGACATCGCGCAGCGGTCCGCCGACCTCCGCCTCGACCGAGACGCGGCGGCAACCATCGCCGAGCTCCGCCGGCTGGGCTGGCTGGTCGCCTTGCCCGTGAAGGGCACCTGGACGTTCGTGCCTCCGGGCCAGGCGTCGGTGGCGGACCCGTACCTGCCGCTGCGGGCGTGGCAGGCGCGCGACGAACAGGCCGAGTTCCTGCTTGCCGGGGAGGCGGCAGCATGGCACCTCGGCTACCTCGGCCGAAGGAGCGAGGGGCGGATCTCGGTGTGGAAGCAGGCGAACGTCCGCCTTCCCGACGGCCTACGGCCTCACGTGTCGGTGGTGTCGATCAAGTGGGGCCTGGCGCCGCTGGCGGACGTGCGTCCGAGCACGGCGTTCCTCGCTCGTCGCCGACTCGACCTCGTCAACTGGTCGGGTGGACTGCCGGCCTTCGGTCCCGAGGCGCTCGTCATTCAGCTCAGCGCGCGACCGGCGTCGTTCATGCCGTGGGCCGACCTGGTCGCCCACTTGGAGCAGGTGGTCGACGATTGCGACGACGACAAGCTCGCGCGACTGCTCGTCGCGCAGACGGCGTCGGCGTGGCAGCGCGCCGCCTACCTCTTGCACGCCGGCGGACAGCCCGAGCGCGCGATGGCATTGCTGGCGCGCCGGCCAGCGGGACCGATGCCGAAGGTGACGTTCGAACACCCGAGCGCCATGCGGGGAGATCGCCGTAAGCAGTGGGTGTCGCAGTACGCCGTCGTTGATCGATTGGTCGCACCGCTGCAAGAGCTCGTGGGCAAGGCATAGCCGATGGCAACGACGCTTCTCGTGGTCGGCGACGTCGCCGGACACCTGACTGCGCTCGACGAGGTGCTCGCGCCGTTCGATGTCTGCGTGTCGGAGAGCGAAGTGCCGGCGGGCACCGTCGTCGTACAGGTCGGCGACCTCATCGGGCGAAGCGACGAGTCGGCGCGGCTGATCGCATGCGTTGACCGACTGCACAATCGCGCACCCGACCGGTGGGTGCAGCTCGTCGGCAACCACGAGTCTCGCGGACCACTGCGACATCGACCGGGTGCGGCGGCACGTCGTCGCTCGCATCGGCGCTCGCCCGATCACGGGCATCGACCCCGGCCTGGGCAGGGATGGGCATGCGCGCTGGGCGCCGCTGGTCCTCGCCGCCACGTGACAAGAGTGGATGGGCAGCCGTGGACCGCAACGGTGCAGGTCACAGACCTCGCGCGCGCAGGGCAGATGGGCAAGACCCTCGATTGCGGCGTGACGCACGGTTTCGGGACCGGCGCTCTGGGGCGCAACGACCCTGCATGGCGGCGACGCGAGGGCGCGAGCTGCCCGTCCGCGCGCGGGTCTCGGGCGTCGAACCCGGGCTTGGACCCGCACGTCGATGGCCCAAGAGTTGCCCATCCAGTTGCCCGTCTCGAGCACGAAATCGAATGCGCAGGACGGGACTCCCTGCGCGAGCGCAACGCTCTGACCAGCCTTTTCGCGTCTCCTTGCGCGCAACGCGACACGTCCAGCGAGTTTCCTAGACCGTGCGTCGGAGGTTCGAATCCTCCCGGGGGCGCCAAGAGAGTCATTTTCGAACCCTGGCCAACAGAACGACGGCCGGGGTTTCGTGCGTTTTCCCTCAGACTGGCGACAAGCTGGTCGCTCCGCAGTGTTGCCCACGGTTCGCGGTAGACGGCGTCGGCGACCTCGCGCTCCCGAATCAGCAGCTTCTCGAACAAGAACTGGTTGGACAGGCGGCGGATCTTGGGGCCGCCTTGCCGGTAGATCTCATCAACGCGGCCGAGCAGGGCGACAGCCCGATCCAGATTGGCCTCGATGTGGGACGACACGGCTTCGGCCGCTGCGAGGATGCGTTGGGCATCGGCAAGCTCACGGTCGATCCGATCGTGCTCCTCCCGGGCGAGGTCACCCGGAATGTTCCCCTTGACGGTCTCGCGGCCAAGCCTCCGCCGCTCGGCTGCCAGGTTCTCGACCTGCCGCCTGGCCCATGCGATCTCCGGGCCACTGTGCTGGCGCTGTCGCTCCAGCTCCCCCAGGACGCCGTTTCGGATGACGGTCTGCAATTCGTCGGACAGACGCTCGTGGCGGTAGAAGCGTTCCACAGATGCCTCGACGTCGGCGGCCAGCAGGTAAGGCTGCTGGCAGTCGGTCCGGCGCTGGTGGCGGCCGAGGCAGAAGAAGTAGAGGTATTGGCCCTTGGCATTGGTCAGGCACAGCCGGCTGCCACAGCGGCCGCAGAACACGGTGCCCTTGAGGTAGTGGTGATGCACCCGTTGCTTCTCGCCGGCCGTCCGGCGGGAGCGCAGGATCTCTTGCACCTGGTCAAACAACACGCTCGAGACCAGCGGCTGATGCCTGCCGTCGTACTCAACGCCTCGAAAGGAGACGTAGCCCAGGTAGTAGCGGTTACTGAGGAGCTTGGCGACGCCGCTCGGCGGGATCGGTCCGGGAACGCCCTTCCCCTGCGGGAGGGTACGCAGGCCCTTGGCCGTAAGAGCTTCGTGCAGCGACCGAACTGTGTACTGGCCCGTGGCATAGGCCTCGAACGCCCACTGCACCAGCGAAGCGCGTTCAGGATCAACGGCGACCACGCGGACCTCGCGCCCGTCGATGCGACGGGGAACGTTGAGATAGCCGACGGGTGCGCGGCCTGGTGTACCGCCACCCTTGGCCTTCTGGGTCATGGCCGTCAGAGTGCGGGCGGCGTTAGTGCGGCTCTCCCACTCGGCCATCGTGGCCAAGATGCCGTGCAGCAGGACGCCGGCCGGCGTCTCGTCGATGTTCTCCTTGACGGAGACCAGCTCGGCGCCGGCCTGGCGCAACTCGAACAACAGATTGGCGTCGTCGCGCCGGTTGCGGGCAAAGCGGTCGATCTTGTCGAGGATGACGTAGTCGATGTCGCGCTCGGTCGTCACCCGACTGATCAGGCGTCGGAACTGCGGGCGGTCAGCGGTCTTGGCGCTGGAGCCGCGATCGATGAACTCCTCGACGATCTCAGCCCCGAGAGCCTCGGCCTTACGCCGGCAGGCGTCGCGCTGCGCAGGGATGGAGTAGCCGTCCGGGTCGACGTCATCGGTGCCAACCTGCTTGGCGGTGGAGACGCGCAAGTAGATGACCGCCCGTTTGGTGAAGGCCTCCGGCAAGGCCGCGATCGGCTGGGGCGACGGTGACTGGCTCATGGCCGCATCCTCACGCTGCCGCCTTGGTCATGGAGGCACTTCGCTCTAGCCAAGCCGCTTCGAAGACCGCGCCAGCATCGACACGGTGGCGGGTGGCACAACGAGGGCCGGGATCGACGAGACCGATCTGCAGCAGCCGGACCTGCATGGCCATCTGGGAGACGTCGAAACGCAGTGCCAGCCGGCGCAGGTCCTGAACGCCCTCGTCGCAGTACAGCCGCTTGACCCAGGCCCGGGGCATTAGCAGGCAGCCGGCGAAGTAGTCGCAGACCGCTTCGGCCCGTTCGGCCGCCGTCTGCCCGGGGACCGAGGGGTAGAGCTTGGCGATGAAGGGGTTGTCCAAGACGTGCTTGAACTCGTGCGCTACCGAGAAGCGCTGGCGAACCTTGGGTTCAGCGCCGTTGACGACGATCAGCCAGCGCCCGTGCGACCACTGGGTGGCTCCAGACATCGGGGCGGCGGCCATGCGCTCGACCTGAACCCGAGGTAGGCCCGAGATCATGCTTTCCGGTACCGGAGGCTTGGTGATGGCGGCCAGCTCCAGGAAGCGGGACGCTTGCAGCTCGGCGACCCTCACGGCCTCAATAACCGACAGGGGGCGGATCGGCACACGATCGCGTAAGTTACGAATGATGTCGGTCATGGTTCTCCCCCTTTTGAGTTACTGGTATTGACGTACTTGGCATTAATGAAGTCGAAGTAGGCGGACAGTTGCTCGACGGCTTCCGGCGGTAGCTCGTACTTGGCTCGCAAGTAGGGAGCGAAGCCCGGCAGCTCGTGGCCCTCGGTGTAGCCCGCCATCAGGTAGAGGTCAGTCGGATCCACCTGGAGACCTCGGCTGAGCTTGTGCAGGTAGGACAAGCTGGGATCACCCATCCGACCGCGCTCCAAGCGGGACAGGCCGCTGGCATCGAGGCCAGCCGTGGCAGCCAGTCCGCGGATAGACAGACCGAGTGCTTGGCGCTGCTGCTGCACATATTGACCTAGTCGGACACGCTGGGATTCATTCATATGGGTTTACTCTGTCCAGACTTTACCAAATCCCGTGGACGGCATTCCACGGCAAGGTCCCAATATTTCCCGGTCCTAACCGGCCGAATATTTGGCCAATTTGCCAATGGCAGGGCAGGGACCGGGAGTTCGCCAATGAACCCCCGGTCCCACTGGTAACGACCACCGCCTCCTAGTCGGACGGGCTGCGCTTGCCTCCCCTCCGGCTGGGCGATGGTGCTGGAGCCTCCTCCGGCGCCGCCTGCGGCGAGCCGAACAGCGTCTCGATGGCGGCCTTGCGGGCCAGGGCCTCCCGGTCGATGTCGGCCAGGACGGCCTGTGCCCGACCGGCGAGACCCGTCTCGGACCGCTTGTCCGCGATCAGGCGCTCGATGGCCTGACGGATGAGATCGGCCACGCTGGTGCCTTCGAGCTGGGCCAGGACGGTGAGCTGGGCGCTGGTGTCGTCCTCCAGGCGGATCGCCATGGTCTTCATGGCTTGATCCCGTGCGGATGGTGCATGGTGCCTCCTCGGCGCTGTTGCGGTCGGCAATCCGGGATGGATTGACAGGTCGGCCGCAAGACGCCGGTGAGGCCGGGCAATTGAGGCTCAAGCCACGCACGGTCACGGCCGACATCTCCACGAGAGGCGTGTGGCTCGCGCCTTGGGAAGGAGTAGGTCGGCATGCGGACCAGAACGGCGGTGGTGGTCGCTGTGGCCGCAACGCTGGTGCTCGTTGTCGGTATTGGGGCGGCGATGGTGATGACGGGCGGTGACTCGACCGACTCCGCGACGCCGATGCCCGTCAGAGATTTCGTCCTCCCGACCACCACGATCCCAGACTGCAGCAGCATCCAGCGGCTGGTCACGGCCCTGCAGGACGTGGAGTCGAAGCTGACCGTCGGCATCACGTACGACGAGTACCGGGTGGCGAACCAGAGCATCCAGGTGGCCTACGACGCCATCGACTTCAAAGGTCTGCCGCGGGGGTGCCTGGACGCTGGGGTGGCAGCCGAGGAGGCCCACAACTTGCACCGACAAGCATTGACGTCGTGGAAGGCTTGCCTGGACGACGCCCTGCGTTGCCCGGTCAACAGCTCGAAGGCTGAACGGCAACGGCTGTGGAGCGAGGCCAGTGACAAGTTGGCCGAAGCCAAGCGGGAGTTGCCTCGCCCCGTCTGAGTGCCTCATCACGCCGCCGCCTCATCGCGTTCCCGAGCGCAACGGCTGAGCCGGGCCCAGGCCAGCTCGGCGTACTCAGGGTTCAGCTCGATGCCGATCCAGTCGCGCCCGAGCCGCTCGGCCACCACACCGACCGTGCCGCTGCCGAAGAACGGATCCAGCACGACGCCGGGCAGGGCGGGCCGACCACAGGAGCAGGCGACCAACCGGCCGAGGGCACGCACTGTTTGCCAGCGGCTGGGGTAGCGGCGGACGTACGGATCGCGACCGGAGGCTGCCGGTGCCCCGAGCCGGACGACTTCGCCGGCGGCCCGTTGCCAACCCTCTCCACAGCCGGTACAGACCCGCTCGGGGCAGGTTGCCAAAAGCGGCCGTTCAACCAGGATCTCCGGAAAGGTGGCGAAGTGGGCGCCCCGGTAGCTGGAGGCGGGCAGCCGCCAGACATCGCCCGGGTTCTTCCCCAACCGGTGGCCGGGCAGACCATCGGCTCGCGAGCGGGCCAGACCGCCCTGGGTCCCGGCCAGCGGCCCGGCCCAGGCCGGCGGTGACGACGAGGGCGTCCGTGCCGAGCGGTTGCCCTTGGAGCGGTGCGGCTCCCGGATGGCATCGAGGTCGAAGAAGTAGTGGCGGGAGCGCACCAGGAAGTAGACGACGTCGTAGGTGGTGTTGAGCCGGTCGGTGACCGAGCTGGGCATGGGGTTCGACTTCGCCCAGATGGCCTTGTTGCGCACGATCCAGCCATCCGCCGCCAACGCCAGCAGCAACCGTTCCGGGGCCAGAAGCAAGCTCTTGGGCGCGGCACCGAAGCAGTGGCCGCGGGAGTAGCTGTCGCCCAGGTTGAGCCAGAGGCTGCCGGTGTCTTTCAGCACCCTGGCCACTTCCCTGAAGACGGCCCGGAGCTCGTACACCCACTGCCCGACGGTCGGCTCAAGGCCGATCTGTCCGGCGACTCCGTAGTTGCGCAGCTGGAAGTAGGGCGGAGAGGTGATGACGCAGTCGATGGACGCTGGTGGCAGTCGGCGCAGCTGCCCAGCGGCGTCACCCACCATGATGAGGTTGCGATCCAAGGCCGTCATGACGAGTCCCCCGTCACCAGGTCGACCAGCCCCTCGGCGATCACCACGCGGAAGATCGACCAGGTCTCGGCGGGCTGACGGGCGGCGACCTCGGTGATGGCCTGATGTCGCCGAGCGTCCGGTACGGCGATGACGACGATCGGGAAGAGGCCGATCCTCCCCTGCTCCGTTCCAGTAGCCCAGTAGTGGCGGTAGGCGGTGAGCTGGCGACCGACGGCGGCCGGTGATTCGGTCGCCCGGTCGACCTCGATGAAGTAGTGGTGCTCGTAGTCGCCCAGACCCAGGACGACGTAGGCGTCCGGTTTGAGCACGGCCACGCCCCCACCCGGCCCGAGGAACCGCCGCCAGGCCGCAGGCTCAGCCTGGAACTGGATGAGGTCAACGCCCGGGCCACGGTCGAGCTCGCGGAGACAGGTGTAGATCTCCGACACCGCCAAGACGTGATCGATGAAGCGGACCGACGGCGTCCACGGCCGTCGGGGACGAGGCCCACCGGCCGGTCCCCTGGCACCAGCCAGCCGCTGGCCAGCCGTGTCGAGGGCGTAGACGAAACCTTCTGATCCGGCCCGAACCCCGCCGATGCGCCGGTCGAGCCGAGCCAGTACTTGGCGTTCTTCGACCAGGCGGGCCAGGGTGCGGCGGCACAGCCGGGCGGCCGAGTCCGGCGGATGGCCGGCGAAGTGCAGTCGCTCGAGTTGGCGGAAGGTCGCCACCCGAACACGCGCCAAGGTGGCGATGATGTCCAGGTCCCGCTGGCTCAGGTCCTGGGCCAATCCCTGGAGGCGGCCGAGGGTCATGCGCCGGCGAGTCATAGGGAACCTCGCAGGCGCAGGACAGTCGTTGGACTTGTGGGCGAGTCCGCTACTCCTGAGCTGCCAAAACGACACCGGCGACTCGACGCGACCGGAATAGCGACCGGAATGGTCGCGGCCCTCATGACCGCCTCCGTTTGCCCAGTGGGCCAGGGCCGGGACCCGTCTGCCGAGCACGCAGATCAACTTCAACTTCATCCTGATGACGGCCGTAGCGGGTGGCTGACCGATCACGGATGGCAGAGCCGTGACCGGTAGCCGCCGGCAGGGACAAGGTGAACCCGGTGGTGGGCGGCGCCAAGGTGGAGCCAGCGACCAGCCGCAGCATGACCTCGTAGCGTCGGAGTCGCTCCAAGTCCCGGGCTCGGACGGGCTCGCCGTACGACCGCGCCATGACGGCGGCATCAGCCGGCGGCAGGGCGAATGACACCTTGCTGCGGGCGTTGGCCAGGACGGCCTCACGCAAGCCGGGAGGCAGCTGGCTGAGGTGCTGGTTGATCAGGGTGTAGCCGACCCGGTAGCCGCGGCTCTGGGCCAGGACCTCCTCGAGCGGGGTGGGCAGATGGATGATGGTCTGCCACTCGTCGATGAAGACGCTGACCGGCGGCCGCGCAGTTGCCGGCAACACAGCGCGGGCTTGGGTGGTGATCCAGAGGTCGGCCACCAGCAGCGCTCCGAGCAAGCTGGCCGCTTCCTGGCCAAGCCGACCGGCGGCCAGCGGGACGAGCAACACCTGACCGCCGGCCATGACGTCGGTGACGGTCAGGCGGGGCCGGGACTGCCCGATGACAGCCCGGAGAGTGGGGCGGAGCAGGAACTGGCGCAGGCGCGTCATGAGGGGTGCGACCACCTGTGCCCACTCGGTCTCGGACATGCCCTGGTAGCCCGCCCAGAACGGACCGAGGGCCAAGTCGCCCATCAGGGGGCCGACCAGGCGGCGGCGGTAGCCGGAGTCCAGCAGCAAGGGAGCGAGATCCGGCAGGACCGAACCAGGGGTGTGGGCCAGCGTCAGGAGAGCGGCGTGCAACAGGTCCAAGGTCCGGGGTGCAGCCTTCAGCTCCCAGAGACGCTTGAGGATGCCGAACGTCTGGTCAGCCACCAGCTCGGGATGACTGGTGGCATGGGCCAGCGGATCAAGGCCGAGGGGCCGGTCACTGGTGGGATCGAGGACGGCGACGTCCTCGGCCCGGTCCGCCGGTACGCGGTCGAGCACCAGGTCGACCAAGTCGGTCTTGGCGTCGATGACGATGACGGCCCGGCGATCGGGGGCGGTGATGTCACGCAGGATCATGCCGGCCGCGGCGTAGGACTTGCCGGTACCGGTGGGGCCGAGCACCAGGGTGTGGCGGAGGACGGCTTCCAGATCTTGGGCCAACGGCCGCTCTTTGCCGGGGTAGTTCCCCTGGGCGATGACGCGGCCCTCGGCCGGGATGAGGCTCGAGGGCGGCAGCGGCGGCCGGTCAATGAGCTCCAGGCCGGCCACGTTGGGGCTCCCGAGTGGGAAGCCGACAACGATGGCAGCCTCCCGGGCGGTCAATAGGCAGGGCCAGGAGGCCAGTGGTACGGCCCCGGCGACCATGCGGCGAGCGAACTCAGCCGATGGAAGACGGCGGCGGCGGAAGTGAACGCCCGGGGCGCTGGTTGAATGGAACGAGCCGGTGAGCTGACGTAGGAGCGAGTGAGCCCGCGCTGGCGAGGCCACCGCACCAATGCGTCCGACGGCCCAGAACCGGGATCCGGCTGCCTTCTCCCGAGCCTCTCGGGCGGTGACCGGGGGACGTACCGGGCTGACCGCCTTCAAGAACAAGTTGGACGGCTTGGTCGAGGTGGTCGACGACGATGGTCCGGTCGGCGGGGCCGGCGTCAAGATCCACTGCATCACCACCGACTCGCCGGCCTGCAGCGGAACCAGGCTGGCCAGGATGGCGGCACTGGCGGCCGACGGCTGATCGGTCTTGAGAGGTTGCAAGAGCGACGACAGCACCAGTTCGCCGGCCAGGTCAGGGCGAGCCGGGCGATGTTCGGCGTCGAGCCAGGCCACCGCACCCGGCACGGCAGCGCGCAACTGCCCCAGCACTTGGTCGGCCAGGGAGCGGGGGACGATGAGGTGGTGGGTGATGGCCGCCGACTTGGCCGTGACCTCGAAGGTGACGACCGGCCGGACGAACAGCCGAACGCGCCAAGGGCGCAAGAGGCCGCCCAGTCCGGAAAGGAAAGCGATGACGGCTGCGACATCAAGACCCTCCGGGTACTGCACCCGGTACGCGACCATGTCCGCCCGCAGGCGCTTCTGCTCCATCCAGCGAACCAGGAGCAGGCTGGCGCCCAGGAAGACGGCTGACGACAGGAGAGCGACGAGCTCGGCCATCACGCCCGGCCTCCGTGCTCGCTGTCACCGCCTTCCCGGACCTCGTCAGCCGGACCGGTGGAGGAGTCGTCGGAATCCGAATACGGCTCGTCCTCAGCCTCAAGCTGGCGGGCAAGTTCGAGGAGGGCCAGAATGTATAGGCGGACCCGGCTCGACAAATCGTCGTGATAGACGGCTTTAACTTCGATCTCTTTAGCCATGTGTATTCACCCCTCCTTTCGTTCGTTGATTTCGCTCCACGCTGGCAGCCGTACGAAGTCGACTCGGCCAGCAACAGGCACCCCTAAGGTCGTTGTACCGTGGACTGGAATCCACGACATGAGTCAAAGTGCCGAATCCGCGTGTACCGCCGAACGACGATTTCTTGGAACTTCCTACAGGCGCCGGCTGGCCCGAAGCAGCAAATAGGTGCCGGTACCGGTGAAACCGATGATGAGATACGGCACGGCCGGGGCGATCAGCCAGACCGACAGGCGGACGGTGACGGCCAGTAACAGCAATGTGGCCATGAAGAGGTAGAGGCGGGCGACCACGGCGGCCCCTACGCGAACGTGACAGGGATGACGACCACGCTCGGGTCGGGCTCCTTCGTGTCGTCGACGGTGGGGACGAGCCCCTCGCGCAGGCGATCGAACAACGCCTGGCGCTGTTGCAGCTCGTCACGCAGGCGCTGACGCTCGGCGCGGGTCCCCTCGATGTCGATCTGATGAGCGAAGGTGCCGGGGTGAACGAGCGGGCGGAGTCCTCCCCTCACAGCCACCACTCCGCCCGGCCGGTCGCCCTGAGCATGGCTTCGCGGGCCGACTGGGTGGCGGCATGAATACGGCGAACGGAACCCAGGAACCGCAGGTCACCCAAGACGACGCGCCAGTGGGGAACCGGGTCGGTGCCGTAGATGAACTGCAGGATGAAGCCGACGCCGCCGAAGAAGCCCACGCCGAGAAGGCCGAAGACGACGATGAGTCCCGCCATGACCTACACCCGGAAGCCGTAGCGGCCGATCTCGCCGGCGATGACGGAGGCGGTGACGGCGACGATGTACTCCAGGTGCCGCTCGGCCCAGGGAGTTTGGCGGATCAGCTCGCCTTCCAACTGGGCCAGGCTGGCGACTTCGAACACGCCGAGCTTGGCCAGGTTGGCTTCGTTCCGGATACGGCCCGCCACGGCAAGGGCCTGATGGTCCTGCTGGGCGAGTGCTTGCTGGACGGGCTTGGGCAGGCGGGTTGGGCCACTGCTGCCGTAGGGAGTCAGGTCGTAGCGCATGGTTAGTAGTCCTCCCGTCCGCAGGCCGGACAGCGGACTGTGTCCCACACCTCGACGAACTGGTGTCGGCAGGCCACACACCGCACGCGCTCTCTCCACTGCTGGCAGTGTCTGCGTCGAGGGCCGAACTGATGACGATTCCTTGCTGTCATTTTTGATATTGCTCCCTTCGTCGGGGACGATGTCGGTGCCATGACAGCACACGACCGGCCGGATTAAGGCGATCTGTCAACAAGAAGGTTGATCCGAGAACGGTCTTTACAAACAGCGCGGTTTCGGGGATAGTTGTGGTAATGGCAGGACTCCGACTACTCCCTGCTCCGTACCTCTTTCCAAAGGTTGGCGAGAGGTTGGGGGCAGGAGGCGTCGCATTGCGAGTCGAGTTTGAGTACACCCCGTCATACGTAGTGGGCGACCCAGCAGTCGCCCACTACGATTCTCCGATCCAATTCAGTATCTGGTTCCATTGGGATCCGCCCATTTCCGATGATGCCGTCTATTTGCACGTCTTTGTAGGGCAAGACGTCGAAGCTCTAGTGTCGGCCGAATCGCCGCCGCGGCTACACGGCGTGAATGGACTCGTGACGAGTCTGGAAGCCTGGCGTCTGGTGCCCGAGATTGTGGGATCAGAGGTATGGCAGGAAGCCCTGCGAGTTGTAGAGGGCGAGCTGATAGACCAGAGTCTGGAGATCGACCCAGCCACCCTGGAGCCGCTACGGGGAACATGGCAGTCGCTACTGGAAGCAGCCAACTCCAAGCGCGTGACGGGCATGCGGCAGCCCAAGGGAGAGTGGGAGAAGATACTCGCTGCTCTGCAGAGCGATCCGAAGCTGTGGGAGGCCCATTTGCAGGGCATGGAGGACGTCTTCAACAAGCTGGAGCGGGAGAAGGGCGAAGAAAATGGCCCCGGGAATTGACCCCGGGGCCTTTCATGTCTGCGGGCTTGCGGCAGACTCGCTTTACCTCTTGAGCGGTGAGCTTAGAAGCTCACATGCGGATCGTTGGGGAGTGAAGCATCAACGATCAGTCCGTTGTCCGTTGGCGGAACTAGTCCAGTTCGTCCAGAATTTCTCGCAGTATCTCCTCCATGTCTTTGCGACTATCTGAGCTGGGCAATCGTGCATCTGGGAACATTACCGGCAATACGTTTGTACGGTAGTGGGTCCACCATGCGCTCTTATGCCGATCAATGAGGATGCTGAACGCGGAGTAAAACCGATGCTCCCTACTTCCACGTTCATAATGCTCATCGACGTATTGTTGTCCGAATAGCGCGGCGGCTACCGTTGGGAACCGAACAGCGACGGCGACGAGGTCGTCGTGCACTGCGTCAGTTCAAGATGGTGGTGAAGGATACGCTTCATAAGATTCCTTTTCACCGGTGGACGGTACGAGCCTGCTACTTACCCTCCTTTCCTTGCCCAGCTGATCGTCCCACAAGGAGTGTAGAACTCGATCTGGGCCTACGCTCCGGTTTGTCAAGTGCGGACTTTGCTGGTGTGAGGGAACTGATCGAAGTTGCCCGGCACCCCGTCACGTGACCGGTGTCGGCCCCTCCACCCACCGCGGTGCGTTCTGTTTCAGCCACTCGCTGGCAGGCTCGGCCTCACCCACCACCCGGGTCATGACCAAGATGGTGGGGATCACGACCGTCGCTAACCGTCCGGGCGGCATGGCTGACGAGCTGACAGTGCGTCGGAGGGACAGGCCCTCGAACACCGCCATGATGGTGCCGGTCAGGTCGGTGATGCCGAACGGCGGGCGCATCTCCCGGCCGAGCAGGGTGAGGATGGCATCGAAGTAGGTGGCCATCTCCTCCTCAACCAGCCGGTACATCCGATCAAGGCGCTTGGCCAATGCAGTGTCTCGATGGCTCTTGGCGGTCACGACCAGCTGGAGGGCAAAGGTGGGGTTGGTCTCTTGCCACTCCATCAGGTGAGTGCAACTGGCTGTGAGCGCCGAGAGGAAGGAGGCCCCGGCGGTCAGCTGTTCCTCGAAGGCCCGGACCGCCTCGGCAAAGGGCGGGTTCTGGTCCTTGGCCAGGGTGTACTCGAGCAGGGCGGTGACGAAGCCATCCTGACCGTCGAAGTGATGGTAGAAGCTGCCGGTGGTGACGCCGGCCCGGGCGCAGATGGCCTGAGCCTGAAGGCGCTCGAACAGCCGGTCGGTAGGTTCGTCGTGAAGGATGGCCAGCCCGGCCTCCAGCATGGACTCCCTGGTCTTCTCCGCCCGTTGGGCCCGCCTGTCCGCCACCCCTCCCCCTCTCCCGCTTGACAAGTTACATAGTCGGCCCTAGGACACCGGAGCAACGTCGGCGGGGGCCGGTGGGGAGGACGGGAGGCGGGAGTGAACCGAAGTCGCCGAGGCATATCGGCGTGGGCGGCGTTGGCCGTCGTGGTTGCCGGCGTACAACTCATCACCGGCGAGGCCGCAAGTGCCGCAGTGTTCCCGGGAGTGACCCAGCTGGCTTCGACGGCAGCCGATGGTTCCAAGATCACGCCTGCGGTCGGTCCGGACATCTCCCAGGACGGCCGGTATGTGGCATTCGGGCAGTCGAGCGCCGTCAGTCCGGTCTGGCGGAAGGACCGACTGACAGGTGATCTCGTGTTGGTCAGCCAGTCCTCGGGAGGGGTGGCGGCCAACGGGCAGAGCTATTCCGTCAGCCTGTCGCCGGACGGGCGCTACGCGGCGTTCGCGTCGACTGCGACCAACCTCGTGAGCGGTGACAGCAACGGAGTGCCCGACGTGTTCCTGCGCGACATCGCAACGGGTGTCACAGCCAGGGTGTCCATCCGCGCCGACGGGACTCAGCCGAACGGAACCAGCTTCCAGCCGGCCGTATCGGCCGATGGCCGCTACGTGGCCTTCCACTCCGATGCAACCAATCTCGTTTCCGGCCTGACGACGTCAGGGCTGCAGGTCTACGTCAAGGACATGGTGACCGGGAGCCTGACGCTGGCATCGAAGTCCCCGACGACCGGCGAACCTGGGAGTGGTGACAGCTCCGACGTCAGCATCTCGGGGGACGGCACCCTCTTGGCATTCACCTCAAGCGCCACGAACCTGGCAACGGACCCGACTGACCCCTCTCCTGGAGCCGGTGACGTGTTCCTGCTCAATCGCCTGTCGGGTGCAGTGACGCTGTTGTCGGACTTCCAGGTCGATCCCGAAACACGAGTGACCAGCGGCAGCCTGGCGGAGTTGTCGATTGACGGGACGGCCATCACGTTTGTGGCCGCTGCCAGCGCAGCCCTGTTGGCCTACGGCTCCCCGACCGGCTCGCTGTCGGTGTTGCGAAACAACGGCAGTCTGGTGATCGATCCGTTCGACCCAGCGATCTCTGCCAATGGCAACCAGATCGCATTCTCGTCTTTCACGCCCCTGACCCCCGAGGCTGGGTCGTTCGCCAGCCGGCAGCTCTACAGCTTCGACCGGACAGCATCGAGCATTCAGCTGGTGACGATCGGCACCGACGGCCAACCGGGCAACCGCGAAACCGGACACCTGCAGGGATCGTTTGCGATGTCAGGTGATGGGCGGTCGGTCACCTTCCAGACGGCTGCATCCAACTTGGTCGCTGGTGACGACCCCTCGTCGGTGGACGTCTTGGTCAGAGGGCCGAATGTGGTAGTCGATCCAGGGACAACGACGACGACCGCCGCATCGACATCAACGTCGTCTAGCACGAGTTCGACTAGCACGAGCAGTACGACGACGAGCACGAGCACTACATCCTCGACCACGCCGACGACTTCTGCTCGCGTCTCCTATGTGGCGCTTGGGGATTCATACTCGGCCGGGGAGGGCAACCCCCCTTTCATCAGAGGATCAGATACAGATTCCAATATGTGCCACCGCTCATTCGCCGCCTATCCCTATGAGATTGCCGTCACTCGATCACTCAGGCTTGTGCACGCCGCCTGCTCCGGAGCCATCCTTCAGGATCTGTCCAAACCCAACTTCGCAGCGAACTCAGGAGAAGGACCACAGCTAAGCCACCTCGATTCGAGCACGGCACTTGTCACTTTGTCGATGGGTGGCAACGATCTTGGATTTGGCTATGCGTTGGCTAAGTGCGCGGAGAGTGGTAACTGTTCCATCGATCCCGAACTGAACGGGCTGGTAGCAAAGCACCTCATCTGGCTCATCACAGGTCACGCGCAAGACTGTACCGATGGGATGTTCCTCGCTTTGGGTGTCTGCGCCCCGGCGACTCCTAGCCTACTTGACTCCTATAAGGAAATAGCTCGGCGGGCACCGAACGCACGAATCGTGGTGCTCAACTATCCATCCCTGTTTCCGCGCAATCCTCAGTCAACGTGCAGGGTTGTATCCCTGCTGCCATTAGGCCCTGGCTGGACCATTGAAGAGCAGCAGTGGATGAATGCGTGGGGTCAGAGGTTGAATCGTGTGATCCAGTCACAAGTGGACCTGGCTCGCGCCGCCGGAATAGACATAGTCCTAGCCGACGTGTGGACAGCTTTCGGCGATCGAGGGGTCTGCACAGATGATCCGTGGATTATTGGGCTTCAGTTCGACCTATCACGGCTCTACTATTCTCGTCTTAGCTTCCACCCAAGTCGTCCCGGACAAGAGGCAATGACTCGAGCCGTTCTAAGGTCGATCTGATGTCGCAACAGTTCGCTTTCGTTTCACACTCTTCTGGTAGTCCACGAAGAGCGCAAGACTGCCGACGGTAGCGAGCACGAGGATGGCAAAAGCGCTAACCAGGAACTGTACTATTACTCCCCAGAACGGCTCCATCCCGGCATTTAGGAACCCGAGGGTAGCAAGCGCCAAGCACACGCCAAGCACACGCCAGTATCGGACCGTCGCGCCTTGTCTAAGGCTGATGACCACCGCGGCAATAAGCTGCGCAGCTAATCCGATCAGCAAAGCCAATGCAATAAGAGTATCAATCAAAAGATGTTACACAATTATACTTGTGCTTAGTATGGCAGAGAAGATGTGAGAAGTAAACTGAGCATGAGAACTCGGGTTGCTTAGGCTGCCGTTTCGATAGCTTGCTAATCCCGACCATGGAGCAATTGCAATCCCCGCACCAATTCCCCTGCATCAACCTCCAGCGCTTTCGCCAGTTTGCAGAGGTTATCAAGCGAGATGTTGCGCTGACCGCTTTCAAGGCTGCCGATGTAGGTGCGGTTGATACCAGCACGATGAGCAAGAGCTTCTTGAGATAGGCCAAGGGCCTGGCGGTAACGGCGGACCCGTACCCCGAACTCTCGCTGAAGGGGCGTTGGTCCCTTGCCTGTCCCGGCCATTGGCCCATCTGAGGGGTTCTCCTACTCCGGGTCGACCGAATCGGGGTAACATGTGGCCCGGTGTGGGCCTGGCAAGGCAGGGGGTGGCGGTGAAGGATCGTGAACAAGGGACGTTTCCCCCGACCGGGGCGGGCTTGGTGGCCTTTATCGACTTCGCCATGCAGCGCGGGGTAGTCCGCCCCAACACCGGGGCCAACTACAAGGTCGTCTGCATGGAGGTCCTGCCTCTCGTGCTCGGCAACCGCTGGCGAGACGAGAACGTGTTCGACCAGGACGTCGACTGGATGCTGGACGAGCTGGTACGGACCAGGCGGGGCGAAGTGACCCCGACCGGCCGTGAGCACTTCCAGGAGCAACTGACCGGAATGCTGGAACTGTTCCGAACCTACGCCGAGACGAGCAACGCTCCGACCCCTGAGACGGCCGTGACGATCCCCGAGATTCCGACCGCAGGGAGAAACGGAACCACGGCCGATGCCCACGGCGTCACTCGGCTGCCTGTGCAGATCCTGGTCCCGGCCAAGCGGGATCCGATCACCGACGAAAGCGAGGTAGCGGTGGCAGTGAACGGCAGCCAGCCGACAGAGGCCGGCGTGTTGACCTACCCCTTCCCCTTGCGGCCAGGGGTGGTGGCGCAGCTCAGCCTTCCCGTCGACCTGACCACGGCGGATGCTGCCCGACTGGCACGCTTCGTGGATTCGCTGGCCTTTGACGACACGAGTTCCAGGCTCCGGGCGGCGGGGCAGCGGAAGAGCGTCGCCGCCGGCACCCCGATGGTACCCACCCACAACGGTGGCGCCTCCCGGGCGGCAGTCGGCAAGGGAGCCCGCCCTGAACCGACACCGACGGCTTCCCGAGAGAGTTCCATGTCGTCAGCACGCCGCAGGTTGCCGAAACCCAGCTAGCGCGGTTCCTGTCGTGGTGCGAACCACTTCGATGCTTCAACAGGTCGATCGGCCCATGGCGACGAGGCGAGCCGTCTGGTACTGCTATCAGGGTGATGGCGACGGCGGAGGAGATGCAGCGCCCGCCCTCGCGTCGCCGTACCTCCTTGCAAACTAGATTGCAAGGTGGTTTACTAGCCTTCCCCTCATCAGAGACAGGTCTAGTAAGGAAGGTTGCAATCGTGCCCCGCACGCTCCCGCCGGTGGACGACGACGTGTTCGAAGCGCTGCAGGCGCTCGCCGAGCCGCTCGTCGACGATGTCAACTCAGTACTTCGCCGAGTTCTTAACCTCAACGGTGCTGCAGTCCCGAGGCCAACCGCGCTCAGGGATCACGGTGCTCTTCAAGCGCCGAAGCCACCGACCGCCAAGGGTCCGTCTGGCGGTCATCGTTCACCGGGTCGGCGCGTCAAGCCAAGTGGCTCGAGCAGGACGGCTCCGAAGGCACCGCGTGCGGCTCGGGGGTCGCTACTGCCCGAGTCGGAGTATGAGTTCCCCATACTGAGCTATCTCGTTGAGTGCGGCGGTCGAGCACCGGCTAGCGAGGTTGTGGAAGAAATCGGCCGACGGTTGTCGGAGCGCTTTACCCCGACCGACTGGGAAGCGCTGAATTCCGGAGACATCCGGTGGAGGAGCCGCACGCAGTTCGTCCGGCTCAAGTTGATCAAGGAGGGTGTGATGGCGAAGGACGCACCGCGTGGGATGTGGGAGATCACAGATCTCGGCAGAACACGCCTGAACGGTGCCAGCGCGTGAGTCGCAAGGCGGCGACGGCGGCCGGCGGCGCGAAGGAGCTGTGCCTGGCACTAATGCGGGCAGACACCGAAGCCGAGGTCATCTCAATCCTCCAAGATCACGGCTACTGGGATAGCCCAGCAGTCTGGCGCTGCATTGGCGACGACGAATCCAACTGGGCCACTATCGGCAACCAGCAGAGCGCAGCCGTTGCCGCTCTAGCCGAAAAGTTCATCAATTCGATCGATGCGCTGCTCCTGAACGGCTGTTTGGAGGCTGGGGTCGATCCGAAGGGGTCGGATGCGCCCGCTACGATGCGTGAAGCAGTCGCCCGCTTCTTCGAACAAGCGCAGAACCCCAATGCGGACCACGTCGGCCGAATAGCTAACTGGCTTGACGATCAGATTAAGGCTCAGGCGAGGCGGCTCACACTCGCAGCCACCGGAACTGGCTCGGTGCCAAGCCTGAGCATCGCTGACGAGGGCGAAGGTCAGACCCCTGACATGGTCCCCGACACGTTCATGTCACTGCATAAGCGAAACAAGGTCGACATTCCGTTCGTGCAGGGCAAATTCAACATGGGCGGCACGGGCGCCCTCTACTTCTGCGGCACCCACAAGATCCAACTGGTCGTGACGCGTCGGAACCCTCGGCTCCTTGGTCCTGCCGCGACGAAGCGTGACGCTGAATGGAGCTTCACTCTGACTCGACGCGAGGCAACCGGCGCTCGTAACCCGGTCTGTACCTATCTCGCGCCACTAGGTGCCTCTGACCGCCCACGACACGGCAGTGTTCTTTCCTTCGCTGCGGACACAATGCCGCTTCTACCGGAGGCATCCAAACAGGTTCGTGACGCGTACTATAGGCACATCCCGCACGGGTCGCTGATCAAGTTGTATGAGTACGATTTCAGCCCGAGGTCGAATATTGTGTTTACTCGGCGCGGGTTGCGGCAGCGGATCGAGACCTACATTCCCGAGCTAGCACTGCCCATTGGAGTTTTTGAGTGTCGCCGAAAGTTCGGCGGCGCGGAGGGTGGCAGCTACTTCACCCCGGCGAGGGGCACGGCCACCAGGCTTGAGCAAGAGAAGAACGAGGACTATTTGGAGTTCAAGCCGATCGGTGGCGTCTTACAGCTTGGTGGGACCGATATTGTCATCAAGGTCTTCGCATTCAAGCGTCGCCCGGATCAAAAGAAGCGCGACGGCTTTCTTCATGAATACGCTCAGGGTGCGGGCGTGCTCTATACCGTCAACGGTCAGACGCACACGATGGTCAGTAACGACTTCTTCCATCGTCAAGCCGTCGACTTGGACTACCTCCGAGACGATCTACTTGTAACAGTCGACTGCTCAGGTCTCGACGAGATCGCCCGTGCCGATCTATTTATGAACTCTCGCGACCGCAACCGCGATACAGGTCTGTGGAAGCAGCTTGAGCGAACGGTGGAAGGGTTTCTAAAGCGCAATGAGCAGCTGCAGCAGCTGGCGATCCGACGGCGTGAGGAGGCTATTCGCGACCGCACCGAGGACAATCAAGCTCTGGCAGACCTCCTCGACCGCGTTCTCAAGGCGGCTCCGGATCTCGCCAAGGTTCTCCTCGGCGGTGCTCGCCTGCCCTCGCCTTTTCCGAAGCCAGGAACGGGACAGAAGCGCCAAGCGAAGCGGTTCAATGGCAAGCGGTTCCCGACCTTCTTCCACTTCGCCAAGCACCAAGCCGGTGAGGAGCTGAAGCGCCAGGTAGAGGTTGGCCGGGAGCTGCGGGTTAGCTTCGTGACGGATGCTCAGGACGACTACTTCTGGCGGGCTGGCGATCGTGGCAGCATGAGCGTGACGCTGACTCGGGGAGCTCAGTCGACGGCGGTATCGGCGGCCTCCCTGCATCTGTCGTCAGGTCTCGCTCGATGGGTCGGCGAACTCCCCGCCGGCGTGCGAACCGGAGACATCCTGACGTTTGACTTTGAGGTCATTGACCCCCTACGAGAGGAGCCCTTCTCCAACCGCCTTCGGGTTGAAGTCGTACCACGCACGGACAGGCCGTCCGGCCCGAGCGGGAAGACTCGGCGAGCCAACAGTGGTCAAGGTGATAAACCCGCCGAAGGCGGGCTGGCGCTCCCTGAGGTTCTGCCGGTCCCGCGGGCCAAGTGGGGTGACTTCGGCTTCGATGACCAATCGGCATTGCTCATCCGGCGGCGATCCGGCGCAGGTAAGGGCGGTGGCGGTTACGACTTCTTCTACAACGTTGACAACGACTCTCTGCTACGCGCCCAGAAGGCGCAGCCGGCTGACGCTGAGCTGACCCGTGAGCGTTTCAGGTGCGCCCTAGTCCTGGTCGGCCTTGCTCTGATACAGCAGGTCGAAGGCCAGCGCCGGCAGGCGCAAGCGGACAATCAGCCAGATCTTGAGAGCCTGGTGACTATGACGACCCGCGCCCTTGCGCCGGTTCTGCTGCCGCTGGTCGAGTTTGTGGGCACGCTCTCGGTCACGCCGCCATAGGACTGCTCATCCGCAAGACTTCAAACCATGTATGAGCACGACCTCCCGCGCCGTCTGATAGGTCGGAGAAGTGGTTGCCCACCAGCGCCGGTTGGGAACCTTGCGCCAAAGACGGCCGTCGGCGTCGGTCGACAGAGCGTCCAGCCGACGTTCGCAGAAGCCCGCCCGTTCCATGGCATCCAGAAAGCGGGGCAGATCGCCAACGGGATCGTGGAACCCCACCATCTGCACCACCACCGTGTCAGGACTGCATAGTGGGGCCAAATCCGCGAAGGAGGCTGCTAGCTGCTGAAAGTAGGTCCCCAACGAGCGGTCAGATCGGCTGGCCATTGTGTAGTAGGCCAACCCATTCCCGTCGCGTTGAGCCGCCAACCAATATGGTGCCGGCGTTTCGCGCCGTCCTCGAACCTTCCAGCGATGGTAGTTCACGTACACACCCGGGTAGGGCGGCGACGTGAGTATGAGGCGGGGTGAAGGAATCTTGTCTCGAAGGCGGCCGCCCAAGCCCGGAAGCCGCTGCGTAAGTACGCGCGTCCGCCTTTGGACCCCATCGAGGCGATAGGTCGCGTCAGCTCGTCGTACGTCTGAGGCGTAGCGGCCCGCCGCTTCGATCATCGCCTCCGTGACGGCGCATAACGACTCGAGAAGGGAATCCGGCGAAGGCACATCGCTTCTCATGTCCAGGGCCCACTGGCCGGTTCTCAGGATGGCGCAACGCGCTAGGTCGGATGCTCGTGGCCGTTCAATGAGATCCAGCGTTTCTAGGGCTTGGGCGAGGCGGAGGCGTACTGGCAGAAGCTCGTCGTCCTCAACGTTACGGAGGTACCCGTTTGAGGCCCACTCCTCGAGCCCTGGCGGTCTCGTGAATAGCGGACACAGGACGTTAAGGGACTGAGCCCATTGTTCAACCTCTGTCAGCTCTGTCCTCGTCATCGGTGTCGCCTTGACAGAGGAGACAAAGGCCGCAAGAGGATTGAGGTCCGAACCGACAGCCGGCCGCCCAAGTAGGCGAGCTTCCACCAATGTGGTCCCACCGCCAACAAAGGGATCGATAACAAGCTGCCCCCGCTCAGTGAATGCTTCGATCGCGGCGCGAGCAAACGGTGGGCTGAATCGCGCCGGATAGCGATAGAACTCATGGGGCGACGATGTTCGACGGCTACCTAGCGACACATAGGCGCTGTCGAGAACAGAGGCGCGGAAACGCTGAAGCGCCTGGCTGTCGATGAACGCCAACTCGCCCGCCGTGGAAACCGACCCGCTCACCCGGTGGACTCTAACCTGCACGTACGCTGACCCGTAAGTGTTCAGGTCAGCGGGCGGCCTGACACGGATCTCTGAAGAATTCACCGTTGTAAGCAGGAGTCGCGCGGGGTGGTCGCGAAAGTGTGCACATGTCACACGACGCGCCCTCGGCCTCCGGGC